>JBBRPX010000217.1:0-6124 GCA_038227505.1 Chitinophagales bacterium | reverse complement strand
TAGCATAAAAGTAAAAGGTACAACAAAAGGCACAACAACCAATAGCAACGGTAGTTACACCCTTACCGTGCCAGATAATGCAGTACTTCTAATTAGCTCCGTTGGCTACGAACTTGTTGAAGAAACAGTAGTCGGCAGAACAGAAATAAACGTAGTACTAAAAACCCAGGCCAAATCAATTGAAGAAGTTGTGGTGATAGGTTATGGTACACAAAGAAAAAAAGATTTAACCGGGTCAGTCGCTAGTGTTACTGGTGCGGAACTTGCCAAACAACCCGTACTTACAGCCACACAGGCAGTACAGGGTAAGATTGCCGGCGTTCAGGTTATAACAAGTGGCGATCCAAATGCGCTACCTGTAATTCGCATAAGAGGAACAGGAACTATGTTAAGTGGTGCAAATCCTTTGTATGTGGTTGATGGAATAATTAACGATGATATAAGAAATATAAATTCTGCAGATATAACAAGTTTTGAAGTTTTAAAAGATGCATCAGCAACTGCTATTTATGGTATGAGAGCTGCAAATGGGGTAGTGTTAATTACTACAAAAAAGGGTAGGCCGGGTAGAATGATTATAAGCTACGATGCAAGTGTTGGCATTAAAGAAGCTACGAGTCTCGTAAACATGGCGGGTGCACAACAATATGCCAATTATGTAAACGAAGCAAGTTTATATTATGGTACAGGCGACAGTCTTGTTACCAAAGCACAACTTCAAAATGGCAGCAATACCGACTGGTATGGAGAAATATTAAAGAGAGGTTTCTTTCAAAACCATAATCTTTCCTTATCAGGCGGAAGCGATATAATCAATTATTTTTTTAGTGCAGGCTACTTAACAGACGAAGGAATTATAAGAACAAATAATTTCAAACGTTTTACCGTTAGAAGCAACAACGATTATAAAATATCCAACATTTTTAAAGTATCTACTTTACTTTCTTACAGCAGATCAGATGTTAGAAATGTAGACTTAAATGCTTTTAATATTGCTTATCGTGCTGCACCTTATGTAACTGCCTTTCAAAATGGCAAATACGGTAATACTTCGTTATCAAATAATGTAGGTAACCCGTTGTTAGATCAGGATAAAAATAACAATTCTGGCAAAGGCGATAGGTTTCAGGGAAATATAGTAGGAGAATTAAAGCCCCTTAGTTGGCTAACTTTAAGAACAAGTTTTGGCGTAGACAAAAACAATTTTAGAAGCGTAAGCTATGCTTACAGATATAACAACGACGGGCCTAATAATGTATTTTTAACTGCAGGTAGCAACCAAAGACGGTTAAGAAGTAGTTTAGGTATTTCTGAAAGCCAGGGCAATAGATACGTATGGGATAATACTGCCACCATTGCAAAAAAGTTTGGCAATAACAACCTTACTTTATTGTTGGGTACTACAGCTGAAGAAATTAAAAGCAACGCTATTGGTGGATCAAGGTTCGATGTATCTGAAGATAAAAACCAGTGGTATTTAAATGCCGGTTCTTCTATTGGTGCAACCAATTTTAATAGTGGCGATAAATCTACTCGTAGCTCTTACCTAGGCAGGTTAAACTACAATTTTAAAGATAAATATTTTTTAACTGCAACCGGTCGCTATGATGGTACTTCCCGTTTGCCTTCTGCAAATCGTTGGGGCTTCTTCCCATCCGTTGGCGCAGGTTGGGTTATAAGCAGCGAAGATTTTATGCAAAGTCAAAAGGTAATAAATAATTTAAAATTAAGAGCGAGCTATGGTAGGGTAGGTAACGATGGTATTCCAAGCAATTCATTTACATCTATTGCCACAACAGGAATACCTTACTTTTTTAATGGTATAGAGGTGTTAAATTTTAGATTAGAGCAGGTGTTTGACCCCAAAATTAGGTGGGAAATTACGAGTGAATACAACGTTGGTTTAGATTTTGGTTTACTCAAAAACAAGTTGAGTGGTAGTGTAGATGTCTATGATAGAAAAACAACAGATGCTTTGGTAAGAATTAAAATTCCTGCCATTTTGGGCGATGATGAATATGTTACCAATGCAGCAACTTTTACGAACAAAGGTGTGGAGCTTGGGTTGGATTGGAAGGACAATATCAGCAGAGCAATAAAGTACAATATTGGCGGTAACATTGCCTTTAATCAAAATAGAATTACAAGTTTAAATGGTGGACAGGCAATACCGGATGGTGGTGTTGGTGGACAGGGTACAACCACACTTTCAGATAACGGCCAGCCGATTGGTAGTTTTTATTTGCTAGAAGCTATTGGTATTTTTCAAAATGAAAAGCAAGTTGCAGCATCTGCCCAGCCTGGCGCAAAACCAGGAGATTTAATTTACAGAGATGTTAATGGGAACGGAAAAATAGATGCAGGTGACAGAACCTACCAAGGCTCTTATCAACCAAAATATACCTATGGTGTAAACGGTGGAGTTAGTTACAATGCTTTTGATTTATCTGTAGGAGGTTATGGTACAGGTGGTGGTAAAATATACAACGGTAAAAAAGCAGCTCGTGGCGATTTTAGAGATAATATAGAAACGAAAGTTGCTAACGAACGCTGGACGCCAAATAATCCTAACAGCGGCATACCAAGAGCAACGTTAGAAGAATTGCCGGCATCTACTTATTTTTTAGAAAAGGGTGACTTTTTTAGAATCAACAACTTAACACTTGGTTATACATTGCCCGTAGGCTTAATTAGCAAAGTAAAAATACAAAGTTTAAGGGCTTATGTAACGGTGCAAAACTTGGCCACTATTACAAAATACAGCGGCTTCTCTCCTGAAATAAACAATGGGAGTGTGTTGGCAGGTGGTATTGAGCAAGGCATTTATCCAACCACTCGCACATTTGCATTTGGTGTTAACGTAGGTTTTTAAATTATTAAAATTAAAGCACTTAAAATGAAAAATAAAACACAATTATATACATTGTTGCTTTTTACAGTAGTATTAGTCGGAAGCTGTAAAAAAAGTTATTTAGAAGTAGATCCGCAGGGGCAAACAACCGAAACTTTAGCATTAAAAGATCCCGATGCAGCAGCTAAACTGGTGGGCGGCGTTTACAATACGCTTTACTCCGGCGGCTTCGATAAAACTACCGTTGGGTTTTTATGGGTATTGGCAAATGATGTAGCTAGCGATGATGCTGACAAGGGAAGTACACCCGGTGACTTTGGCGATCTTGGTTTGATTGATAACTTCAATACTAATCCAAATATTTTTATTTTCAACAATATTTGGACAGGTCATTATAGTGGAATTGTAAGTGCCAACAAGGCAATCGACATTTTAGGAAAAAGCACACTTGATGCTGCTACCAAAAACCGTTTGTTGGGTGAAGCAAGATTTATTCGTGGTTTATATTATTTTAACTTAGTTCGCTTTTTTGGTGGTGTTCCAAAATTAATAACTGTGCCTTTACCAAGTGAAGGCAACAGCGATGCTTTAAATACCCGGGCAACAGCTGCAGATATTTATACAGTTATAATTGAAGATTTTCAATTTGCTGTTGATAATTTACCATTGGTTGGCGACCCTACAACACAAACAGGCAGAGCAAACAAAGGCGCAGCACAATCTTACCTGGCAAAAGTTTATATGTACCAAAAGAACTGGCAAAAAGTACTTGATCTTACAACGGCTGTTATCAACTCGGGTAAATATGCATTGGTGCCTAATTACAATTTTATATTCAGAGAAAAGTCAGTCGGTGGCCAGGGTGGCATTAACAACAGCGAATCTATTTTTGAAGTACAGACAGGAGTAAATGTTGGCGCAAATGCAGTAAGTCCTCTTTTCAGTAACGGACAGGGACCACGTGGTCGTGGCGGCTGGGATGATCTTGGTTTTGGATTAAATACACCATCGCAAGATCTTGCAAATGCTTTTGAGGTGGGCGATGCACGCAAAAATGCAACCATTATTTTTGTACAACCAACATTGCCTGGCAATAGTCCCGGTACTATTTTATATGATGGTTTCCGGATTCCAACAAAAGATTCAGTAGAGAATGATAGATATAGTTATAAGCCTTACCAGAGTGCCTTAACAGAAAGCGCACAGTTGGATAATAACAAAGATACCAAGCCTAAAAATATACGTTTAATGCGCTATGCAGAAGTTTTATTAATGTATGCAGAAGCATCTTCTATACTTGGCAATGCTGATGGTGTAAACAAATTAAACGCAGTTCGCAGCAGAGCAAATTTGCCGGCTACAACCCTTACACAGGCAAATGTTTGGAAGGAAAGAAGGACAGAATTAGCCATGGAAGAAGATCGGTTTCTTGATCTTGTTAGACAGGGTAGAGCAGGTGTGGTGTTAAGGGCACAGGGTAAACCATTTATTGATGGCAAGCATGAACTTTTCCCAATACCACAGGCACAAATTGATTTAAGTGGTGGCCGTTTAAAACAAAATAATTATTAAATTATCCAACTAAAAATCAATAAAATGAATACTTATATAATTTCTGCACCAAAAAAAATATACTTATTGTTTTTTACAGTACTTATTGCATTTGCTAGTTGCACAAAAGTAAACCGCAATGATGATGTAAAAGTGGGGGACCCGCCCCCTGTTCCCGGAGGATTTACAAACTCCAGCCAGGTTGCTGCTGCTAATTTATTAGCCTATTGGAATTTTGATACCAATTCGAATGAAATAAAGTCTAACACAGCACCCGACTCTTCCATAAATGCTGCTTCATCCACTGGAATAAAAGGTAATGGATTAACTTTTAACCAGGGGTTTGTTCGTTACCCTACAATACCTGCATTAAGTACTGCCAATGCAGTAGGCAGTTGCACGGTAAGTTTGTGGTTAAAGTTTGCAAACAATGGGTCTAAACTAACCAGCTTTTTTGCATTGTCGAGAAATGTAAATGTGGAAACCAGTTGGTTAACGATTTTAAACGTGGCGTCTGAAACCGGTAACCATCCTGCAAGTGATGATTATTTATACTTTCACAGTTGGATAGGAAGTTACGCAAACGGAAACAGAAGCGGTGGTGACAACATTAACGACTACGGAAATGCAGGCGTAGATTACCAAAGGTTTCAGGGTGCAAACAAGTGGGTGCAATATATTATGCGGTACGATGGTGCAACCAGTACCATAGATTTATTTGCAAACAACATCAGAGTTTCAAACAATAATTTTAGGGTAAGAGGCACTTTAGGCGCATTGGTCGCTACCATTCCTACAAGAGTTGTTTTAGGCGGTTTCCCAAATACATCTACCGGTTTTACCAATTCACCTACCGAAGGTTTCCATGGTCTGTATACTGGCTCAATGGATGAAGTAAGGGTTTACAACAAAGCTCTTTCTGATCTGGAAATAAATGCATTATATATTTTAGAAAGACAAGGAAGATAAAAGTTAGATCATATCATAAATAATAATTTGCCGCAACTATTTGCGGCATTTTTTTTGAAATAAAAGATGTAAATTTCCGCATGAAGTATTTGCTTTTTTGTCTCCCGATCCTCATGGTTTTTTCATGTAAAAAAACCGATACAACTACACCAATAAATCCGCCACCACCGCCGGGAGTTACCGAAAATTTCAACTACGTATCAACATCTATAAACGGAGTTGCAACTTTACCTTTTAAAAATATTCCCCGTAACCCTGCAGTAAGAGTGAAATTTTCTGTGCCTGTAAGCAGAACTTCAGCAACTCAAAAAGTAAGTTTAACCGATTTAAACGGTGCAGCAATTACAGCGGCAGTAAATTTTGATAACGGTGACAGTGCAGTTTTAATTTCCCCGCAAAGCGCTTTGCAGTTTTTAACCAGGTATAAAATTAAAGTTGATGCAGGATTATTATCTGCAAAAAATACTATTCTAAATTCCAGCAGCGAAGTAGGTTTTTATACGACCCTTGATTCATCCAGAAAATTTGCCGCCATATCAGACAATGCGTTGCTGGATCTTGTACAGCAACAAACGCTTAAATATTTTTACGACTTTGGCCATCCTGTAAGTGGGCTGTCAAGAGAAAGAAATACATCAGGTGATCTAGTAACAAGTGGTGGTTCTGGCTTTGGTATTATGGCAATGATAACAGGTGTGAGCAGAAATTTTATAACGAAGCCACAGGGCTTATCAAGAATTCAAACCATGGTTG
>JBBRPX010000216.1:0-6128 GCA_038227505.1 Chitinophagales bacterium | reverse complement strand
TTCAGTAAACAGTTTTGCAACTAATATGGAAGGTTCTTTTACTGTTTTTGGAGAAAATGGTACAGTAAAAGTTGGAGGGCAATATTTAAACGAGTTAGAATATTGTAATGTTAAAGATGTAGAAATACCAATATTACAAAAAGGGAATATGGCAAATGGCTATGGTTTTTATCAGGGCAGTATGAGCAACCATGATAAAGTATATGAAAATCTGATACAAGCATTGCAAAACCCAGAACATGATTTTGCATCGGGCTTGGAAGGGTTAAAAACAGTTGAAATAATTGAAAAAATTTATGCTCAGCAATAATTTGAAAACAATCTTACATATAGTTGGCAATAGACCGCAGTTTATAAAACTGGCGATTTTATATAAAGAACTTGCAAAAGATGTAGGCATCAAACAAAAAATAATACATACAGGGCAGCACTACAGCCCAAACATGAGCGATATTTTTTTCAGCGAACTGCAGATCCCTTTGCCAGCTGTAAATTTTAATATTCAACACAACTCACCGCATATTTTTATTGGGCAAGCGGCAGAATCGCTCTACAATTACTTTTTAACCAAACAAAACGCAGTTGTATTTACTTATGGTGATACAAATACAACTTTAGCTGCTGCATTGGCTTCTAAAAGATGCTCTCTTCCATTAATTCATTTTGAAGCCGGTGTGAGAACCGACGACAACAGTATGCCCGAGGAAACAAATAGAATTCTTACCGACAGGCTTGCAGAAGTAAACTATTGTTGCACCGAAGAAAATTTCAAATGTTTACATAGTGAAGGGTATGGCCAGTCAATTAAAAGTGAGGTAGTTTTAACTGGTGATTTAATGCTCGACGCCTTTTTAAAAATCCCTCCTGCCATAAATAAAATAATTGATCATAAAAAATATATTGTTTGTACAATACACAGAGAAGCAAATCTTGCAAGTAAGCAAAAACTGACAAATATAATTGCTGCTTTAAATAAAATACATGAAACCACACCAGTTGTTGTGCCATTACATCCTCACGCACAAAAACGATTAAATGAGTATGGTTTAATGGCAAATTTTGATGTACTACCGCCTATCGGTTATGCTGACATGAAAGCATTACTTAGGGGCGCTGAATATATTATTACTGATAGTGGTGGCACAAGCAGAGAAGCTTATTTTTTAAAGAAAAAGTCTTTGGTGGTAATGAATCATCCTTTTTGGCCGGAGATTATAAATGCAAAATGTAGTATTCAAACGCCAGCAAATAGCGAGGCCATCATTAACAACTTTAACCTATTACCCACGTTAGAACCCGATTTTACAACAAATTTGTTTGGTACCGGCAATGCTGCTGAAAATATAAGAAAGCACTTAACAGTTTATCTTGCACACTAAATAAACTGATTCATACAATATGCCTGCAAAAACAATTACTGTTTCAGTTATATCTGATCTTACTACTGACCAACGGGTAATAAGAATTTGCACAACATTACAAAAAATGGGATTTAATGTGTTTGTAATTGCCCGGGCATTTAAAAATAGTTTACCGTTAGATGAATATCCTTTTAAAGCAACAAGAATAAAGTGCCATTTTAGAAAAGGAATTTTGCAGTATGCGGAGTTCAATTTTAAACTATTTGCAAAATTACTTTTTTGTAAAACAGATTATTTTCTGGCAAATGATTTAGATACTTTAATTCCAAATTACCTCGTATCAAAAAGTAGAAGCAAAAAACTTATTTACGATACACACGAATATTTTACCGGTGTACCGGAGTTAAAAAACTCGCATCTTAAAAGAAAAACCTGGAAGTATTTTGAGAATTGGATATTTCCAAAACTTAAGAGAGTTTACACTGTAAATAATTCGGTAAGAGATAAATATGTTGAAGAGTATGGGAATGAAATAGGAGTTGTTCGAAATGTGCCCATAACAACAAGTATAGCCGAGGCAGAAAAGCCTGAACGGTTAAAAGGTAAGATAATATTGCTTTTACAGGGAGCAGGCATAAACGAAGGCAGAGGTGGCCTTGAGTTACTGGAAGCCATGAAGTATTTACCTGAAAACTTTCAGCTGTTATTAATTGGAAGTGGCACACAATGGGAGACCATCAAAGAAAAAAGAAATGAATGGGATTTGCAGAGTAAAGTAGAAATGATTGATAAATTGCCCCCGACCGAATTAAAAAAATATACAGCGCTGGCACATATTGGTTTTAGTTTAGATTCGTTTGATGATTTAAATTGCTTGTATAATTTACCAAACAAAATATTTGACTATATACATGCGGGCGTTCCTATTATTGCAACTGCTATACCTGAAGTAAAAATTATTTTAGAAAAATACCAATGTGGAATTTCAATAGAATCTAATGACGCACATACTATCGCTGATGCTATCAAAAAAATAATGATTGAAACAAACGAATACCAAACTTATAAGCTGAATTGTGTAACAGCTGCCAAAGAACTTTGCTGGGAAAAGGAAAGTAAGAAATTAGAAAAAATTTATACCGCTTATTTGTGATCGATAAACATCTTCATATAGTAATGCACGATGTGCCTTGGCCTGCCGATTTTGGTGGTGCAATTGCGTTGTTTTACGAATTAAAATCACTTCATGATATTGGATTAAAAATTCATTTACACTGTTTTTTAAATAAACGCCCCCAACAAGATATTTTAAAAAATTATTGCGTAACTATTCAGTATTACAAAAGGAAAAAGTTCAGCGCCCTCTCCCTTAATATTCCATACATTGTAAACAGCAGAAAAAGTAATGCGCTTTTAACCAACCTAAGAAAAGACCAACATCCCATTTTATTACAAGGAATACACTGCACCTATTACTTAAATAAAAATAAATTACCGGGGAGAAAAATATTTATCCGATTGCATAATGTAGAGTATCGTTATTACGAACAACTATCAAAATTAGAAAGCAATATCTTAAAAAAAATCTATTATAAATTTGAGGCACAGTTGCTAAAAAAGTACGAAGCGTCAATTGCAAATAAAGCAAAAATTATTACGTTGAGTAAAGATGATGCTGCATTTTATGAAAATGAGTTTGCCGCAAAAGATGTCAGTTTTTTACCTCTTTTTTTACCGTATGACAATGTTAGCAGCCTTGAGGGCGAAGGTAAATATTGTTTGTACCACGGTAATTTATCCATCAATGAAAATGAAACTGCTGCTCAATGGATGATTGAAAAATTATTTCTTACCCTCCAAATCCCTTTGGTTATTGCAGGAAAAAATCCGTCGAGAAAACTTTTAAGTATTGCAAGCAGGAATAAGCAGGTAAGCATTGTTGCAAACCCATCAGAAATTAATATGCAATTGCTTATTGCGAATGCACAAATAAATATAATACCATCTTTTAATAATACAGGGGTAAAATTAAAACTATTAAATGCCTTATTTAATGGACGACATTGTCTAGTAAACCCTGCAGGCGTTGCAGGATCTGCACTTAATGAACTTTGCACAATTGCAAATAACGAAGCTGAATTTAAGGGAAAAATTGTATCATTATTTAATAACGCCTTTACACAAAAAGAAATGCAGCACCGGAGTGCAGCACTAAAAAAACTTTACAACAATAAAGAAACTGCTAAGCTATTTATTGATATGATACCGTAGCATTATCCCAAACTTTTCCACTTTCTGTTTTTATGGTACGTGCCGGAAATTTGTTTATCACCACATAATCATGAGTAGCCATTACAATAGTAGTTCCAAAATCTCTGCAAATATGAAACAGCAACTGCATAATTTCATCACTTGTTTCAGGGTCTAAGTTACCTGTAGGCTCATCTGCCAATATTAATTTAGGGGAATTTAGTAAAGCCCTAGCTACATCAATCCTTTGCTGCTCTCCGCCACTTAATTCAAAAGGCATTTTAAAACCTTTTGTTTTCAAATTTACTTTCTCTAAAACATCTGCAATTTTATCGTCCATTAATTTTTCATCTTTCCAACCTGTTGCACGCAAAACAAATTTTAAATTCTCATTTACATTTCTGTCAGTAAGCAACTGAAAATCCTGAAACACCACACCTAAGTTTCTTCTAAGAAAAGGAATTGTTTTCCACGTTAATTCCTTCAAGTTATGACCTACAACCCAACCCTGGCCTTCTGTTAGCTCAAGATCACCATAAAGCGTTTTTAACAAACTGCTTTTACCTGTACCAGTTTTACCAACGAGGTAAACAAACTCCCCCTTATCTACCGAAATATTTACATCACTCAAAATAAGCGTTTCACTCTGGTAAATATTTACTCCCTTTAATTCTATAATTGATTGCGACATAAATAACTTATTAATATGTGATTAAAGCAAATGTAAATATTCAAACCTCTGTTGTAAAATGTTTTTTACAATTAAGAAGTTAAAATGTGGATAACTATATTTTTAGTTATAAAACTATCTTTATAGTTTTACTTTATAAAATTGTTAGTATGATAAAGCAACTTACAAAAGCAGAAGAACAAATAATGCAGGTTTTATGGAAACTGGATAAAGCATTTTTAAGAGAAATAATTGATACGTTACCTGAGCCAAAGCCGCACAATAATACAGTGGCTACCGTAATAAAAATTTTAACGGAAAAAGAATTTATTGGTGTAACCGTTTTTGGGCGCATGCACCAATACTATGCACTTATAGAAAAAGAAACGTATAGTAAAGCCACTATGAAAACTTTTGTAAAAGGTTATTTTGAAGGCAGCTTTAGCAATGCCGTTTCATTTATGGTAAAGGAAAATAATTTGAGCATTAACGATTTGGAATTATTGCTGAAAGAATTAAAGAAGAAATAAGGAGCCTCCCCTAGCGCCTCCTGAGGAGGGGGACGACCACAGCGAGGAGGAGCTTCCAAAACTCAAATAATCAACCATTCAACTATTCAACTATGTTAGCATTTGCCTATTATCTTTTAAAAGTAATTATTTGTTCAGCAGTATTGTTTGGGTATTATTGGTTTTTTCTACGAAACAAAATATACCATGTTTACAATAGATATTATTTGTTGGCAACCGTATTGATATCACTTGCGTTTCCATTGTTCAGCATACAAATTTTTCATGAAACTGCTGCAAAAACGACTGTAATAAAAATGCTGCAAGTGGTGAATGCCGGTGATGAATATGTAGATGATATAATAATAAATGCACCTGTAAAAACGTCCTATGGAACAAATGAAATTACGTTGCTTGTATATTGTTTAGTCAGCTTAGTATTCTTCCTTTTTCTTGTACAAATGCTCGTTTCTATATTTAAATTAATACAACAAAATGAAAAAGTAAAAATAGAAAATGTCCATTTTATAAATACCGATGCGGCTAAAGGAACACCGTTTTCTTTTTTTCAATATATTTTTTGGAACAAACAAATAGATGTAGAAAGTGAAACCGGCAATCGAATATTTAAGCACGAATTGGCGCATATACAAGAGCGGCACAGCTGGGACAAGATATTTATCAATCTAGTGCTAATTGTATTCTGGATTAACCCAATATTTTGGTTAGTAAGAAAAGAACTTAATATGATACACGAATTTATCGCAGATAAAAAAGCTGTAGGAGATGGCGATACAGCCGCATTTGCCGCCATGATTTTAGAAGCTACTTACCCACAACGAACACTCTTTCTTACAAATAGTTTTTTCTATTCACCCATAAAAAGAAGATTTATGATGCTTACAAAAATTAAAAATAACCGTACGGGTTATATCAGTCGCTTATTGGTTTTACCATTACTTGTTTTTGTTTTTGCTGCTTTTACATTAAAGGCAAAAGAAGTGGGTGCTGATAAAAAGATAAAAAGATCAGTAGAGTCGATAATGGACAAATTAACGGGTGCAAGAAGCAACGATTCTAAAAATGCTTTTGAACCAAATAATATACAATTAGATAGAATGATAACTGTGATAATTGATGCAGGACATGGTGGAAAAGATGACGGTGCTAGAAGTATTGATGGGATTAAAGAAAAAGATATTGCATTGCAATTAGCTTTAGCGATTCAAACATTAAATACAAATCCAAATATTAAACTGATTCTTTCACGAGAGGTGGATATTTTTAATTCACCAAGAGAAAAATCAGAATTTGCAAAAGCTAACAATGCAGACTTAT
>JBBRPX010000215.1:0-6229 GCA_038227505.1 Chitinophagales bacterium | reverse complement strand
AATTGCCCCTTTAAGATACGAAAAAAGGAGCAAAGAACGATCGTTCTCTACTCCTTTTTTTTCCTTAAGTTTTGAAGGACTTTTTCAGTGCCCTCACTTAAATCCGTCCTTTTTTTAAATAAAACTAAAATCTACTTATATCTGAAATGAAAAATTTAAATTAAATTTTTTTTTATTTGCTATTAAAATTTTACCACCACCTTATGCTCAACTCCATCGTCGTGTAATAAGATGATCCCATTTTTCTCCTCTTCTTCATCTAAAAAAACTTTCATTTCTTTTTTAGGTTCTTTAATATTCTGCAAAAAACTAATGGTATAAAAGGTATTGCCATATTGGTATTTAATATCAAAACTTTCCCAATCTTCAGGAATGCAAGGTTCAAATCTTAGCGTATTTCCTTCTTTTTTTAGTCCAATAAAATAATCTGTAATTAACTGATACATCCAGCCCGCAGAGCCAGTGTACCAAGTCCATCCACCTCTACCTTTATGCGATTTTTCAGCATATACATCTGCTGCAATTACAAAAGGTTCTGATTTGTAAACAGCAATTTTTTCTACACTGTTGCCTCTGTTTAATGGGTTGATCATTTGCAACAATTCCCATGTTTTTTTTCTATTACCCATGGCCGCAAAAGCCATTACCAGCCATATAGCAGCATGGGTATATTGCCCACCGTTTTCTCTTACACCGGGTACATAACCTTTTATATAACCAGGGTTAAGATCAGATTTATCGAAAGGCGGATCAAATAATTGTATCAATCCTGCATCTTTTCGCACTAAATATTTATCAGCCGATTCCATTGCCTGTTCCGTTCTTTCAATATCTCCTGCTTTTGAAAGTACCGCCCAGCTTTGCGCAATTGAATCAATCTTACATTCAGCATTTTCCTTTGAACCAAGCGGTGTTCCATCATCAAAATAAGCACGGCGATACCATTCTCCATCCCAGGCTTCCTGCCTGATATTAATCCTTAATTTTTCAGCCTCTTCTTTACATTTAACTGCAAATACTTCATCATTGTTCAGCATGGCAACTTCTTCAAACGCTGTTAAAACATTGTATAAAAAAAATGCCAACCATACACTTTCGCCTTTGCCTTCATTACCAACTTTATCCATGCCATCATTCCAGTCTCCCGAGCCCATAAATGGTAGGCCATGTGTGCCAAACTTTAATGCATGTTCAATTGCAGTTACACAATGTTTATATAAATCTGCGAAGGTGCTTGATTGCAGCGGCATATCATAGTAAGAATCTTCTCCTGCATTCAACATTCTTCCTTCCAGAAAATAGACCTGTTCATTTAAAATGTCTTTTTCTCCGGTTGATTTTATATATGCTGAAGTAACAAAAGGCAGCCACAAATAATCATCTGAACAGGTAGTTCTTACGCCTCTGCCTGTTGGCGGATGCCACCAATGCTGTACATCTCCTTCCTTAAACTGGCGAGATGCACAAAGCAGTATTTGTGATCTAACCAATGATGGTTGAGCATGCATTAGTGAAAGTGTGTCCTGCAACTGGTCTCTAAAACCAAACGCACCACCCGATTGGTAAAAACCACTGCGTGCCCAAATGCGGGAAGCTAGTGTTTGATAATTTAACCAGCCGTTTGTAAGCATATTCAATGCAGTATCGGGCGTGTAAATTTTTATAACCCCTAATGCTTTCTCCCAATATTTATGAACATTTTGTAGGGCAGTATATGCAGTTTCAGCACCTTTACTTGCATGTAGTACATCAAGTGCATGCTGCATTGTTCTACCGGCACCAAGCCTAAAAACTATTTCTCTTTCTTCTCCTTCTGCCAGCTCAAAAGCTATTTGTATAACGCCACAAGGATCAAGCCCGGCACCCGTTTTTCCAGATAGTCTTGCCCTGTTTAATCCTTCAGGATTATTGACTGTACCGTTGCGCCCTAAAAATTCTGTTCGGTCTGTTGTAATGCCTTTATTTGTTCCATCAGCATCAAAAAAAGCAATCCTGTTTGTAAATTCTGAACTGTACGCATTGCTTGCCAAGATTGCTCCTGTCGCTCCGTGTAATGCTGTTACAGTATGTTTTAAATATTTTGCACGCAGATCTCCAAGCACCCATTCTACATAACCTGTAGCTGTTAATTTACGGGGCCTGCCACTTTGGTTTGTAAGTTTTATAACGATGTATTTAACTGGCGCTTCAATATCTGTAAACACTGTCATTTCAGAAAAAACGCCATCTTCACTGTGTTCAAAAACACTGTACCCAAAACCATGTCGGGTGATGTATGGTGAATTGCCACGGCATGGCAACGGTGCAGGTGACCAAAACTTACCACTCTCATCATCTTTTAAATAAAATGCCTCTCCTTTAAGATCAGTTACAGGATCGTTGTTCCAAGGTGTTAAACGAATTTCATGTGCATTATCTACCCATGTGTAAGACTGGCCGCTTTCGCTGATGATGCTTCCAAAATGAGGGTTTGCCAATACATTGATCCATGGAACCGGCGTTCGGTTTTGCGGAGTGGTTGTAATAACATATTCTTTTCCATCGGCTGTAAAGCCACCAAGGCCGTTGTAAAACTGCAGATCTTTTCTTGGTTCAACTTCTGTATATACCGAAGGGTAAAACTTTGTAGGGCTAAAATAGGGGATGGTTGTTTTTGTTTTAGCACGTCTGTTGATCTGTTCTTCCAGTGAGCCGAATTTATCCGCAATAATTATATGTGCTACGGCCTCAAATAAAATTCTGTCTTCGTTGGTTATTTGATCTGCGGATCTTATAAATATGCCACCGGGTTTTTCTTTTAATTCATTACCCATTTCGGGTGCAATTAGGCTCTGTATCTGTTGGTGTAACTCTTGTCTGTAAACGCCATGGTCTTCATTCCAAATTACCAAATCAACAGACAAGCCTTTTAAACGCCAATATAAATGAGCCTGTATCATTTGTTTTACAAGCGAGATATTTTTTGCTTCTTCAATTTGTACGAGTATGATAGGGAGATCTCCCGAAATTGCGTAGCGCCATAATTCCGCCTGTCCTTTTTTATTTTTTAAAATGGTGGAAGGGTCAGTCCTTAATGAAGGGTTTGAATAAATGATCGAGCCTGCAAGCAATGAATACAAATGAGCATCAGCTTCAATGGCATTTATCTGTCTCAAAATTACTTGGCTATGCGTCCATGTAAGTTCCAAAACACGGTTGGATAAATGTTGCTCCTGGTATTTATCTACGAGGTGATTAAGAATTTCTTTTGTCTCAGCCATGCCCGAAATTATATCGATCGTTACTGATTCGTTGCCTTCTAAAATAATGCGGTATTGTATTGAAACAATTGGATCTAATACGGAACCATCAGTACCGGACAATGCCGCGGGTTGCTGCATCACATTTGGGTTACTCAATGTATTTCCCCTGCCAATAAATTTATCACGGTCAGTTTCGTAAGAAACGTTTACGATCTCGGCACCATTCACTTTCATTAAATGAAACATCCATGGTGTTTTTTCATCTGTTGAACGTGGCCTGCGGGTGCAAAGAATAGCATTGCGTTCTGCAATTATTTCTGTCTGTACAAATAAATTACTAAAAGCAGGATGGGCTTCATCTGCTGCAGGGCTTGCCAGTACTACTTCTGCGTAGCCTGTTATTTCCAATATTCTTTTTTTGCGGGAACGGTTGGTAATGTGTATTCTTCTTAATTCAATATCGTCTTCCGGCGATACCACAATTTCTGTATGGGTCTCCAGCGAAAAATCTCTGCGGCGAAATTCTGCTCTTCCTTCTGAAAATACAGCCTCATAATTCTCACCCTGCTGCAACGTTGGTTGATATGCAGAAGACCAAAATAAATTGCTTTCCATATCTCTTATGTAGCAGAAGCTTCCATAATTATCGCAACTGATATCTTCCCGCCAGCGGGTAACTGCAATATTATTCCACTTGCTGTAACCACCGCCTGCATTGGTTATCATTACATGGTAGCGACCATTTGATAGCAATTGTATTTCAGGAATAACTGTGTTGGGTGTGTTGATTACCCTGATAGATTGGTCGCTGCCAGATACAATGCTTGCATCTCCGGCATGCACGCTTGGCGAATAAAATGTACTGATGCGTGGTATTCTTTCCTGCAATAACAACAAGGCAGATTTTAGATGAACTTCTGCTTCGAATCTTTTTTGCATGGGTTTATCGAGCAACAAATAAGCTATGGACAAAAATGACATACCCTGGTGATGCGCCATAAAAGATTTTACTATTACTTTTTTTTGTTTGCGCAGCAGGCGTGCTGCTGTGTAATCTATGGCTTCATAAAAACCATAATTGCTTTCAAATCCTTCTTCTTTTAAAACCTGCAGATTTTTATAAGCTTCTTTTGGAGCAACCATTAATGCCATTACGGTAGAGTAGGGAGATATTACAAGATCTTCTCCGAGTCCACGTTTAAAGCCAATCCCCGGGACACCAAAGGCTCTGTATTGATAATTGGAATGTGCATCTACTGTGTTATATCCTGATTCAGAAATACCCCAAGGGACTGAATTTTTTCTACCATAGTCTATCTGTTTATGAATAACACCTTTATTTGTCTGGTCGAGTAACGTATTATCATAACTCGGCATTACCAATAATGGCATGAGGTATTCAAACATAGAACCACTCCATGAAAGCAAAATTGGGTATGCATCATAGCTGGTAAGTTTTCGTCCCAAAGCAAACCAACTATCCTGTGGTAATTTGCCCATTGCAATACCTACAAATGTTGTAAGCCTAGCTTCTGATGCGAGCAGGTCATAAAATCCGGTATCTCTTCTATGTTCATCTACATTATAACCAATTGATAATAAATTTTGTGCTTTATCAAAAAGAAAATCATATTCAATATTGGCAAGACTCATACAATTTGCTGCAAGTTGTTCAATGGTAATGATGAGTTCTTTTGCACGCCTCGATGATTCAGTAATGGCGGCTCTAAAACTATTAAGCCACTCATTTTCCGCCGCCGTATTTTCTTTTGAATAACTACCAACTATTTTTTGCAACAGCAATTGTTCAGTCAATGCGAGCTGCCTTAATGTAGGCACCACCGGGAGTTCATGCACAAGGTCTGCAAATTTTGCAGGCGGTTCATTAAAAAATAAACGTGGTATTAATGTGTTGAGATTTTTTTTCTGCTCCGTTAATTGCTGTAGTATTTTTTGCACCCAATCATCAGCTTCATCTTCAAGGTCAAGTTCAATTAATATTTTTGTAAATGATAATTCAAGTTCTTCTATATAATTTTTTATATCTCCTGAACGCTCTATTTTATTTGGATAATTTAGATGCAAGTCGTCTTTAAATTTTGCCAACAGTTCGTTGTTGCCCGTGTATTCCATTAACACAGCAATGGAATCAGATAATCCTTTAAAAAAACTTTCGCCCACAATTTTATTATCTGTCATTAAAAGCAAACCTTGTTTTAATGTGATAAGATGGCCTGCTAGGTTCCCACTGTCAACGCTTGAAACATATCGTGGATGTAATGGTTCAAGAGAACATGTATCGTACCAGTTATAAAAATGACCTCTGTACCGTTGCATTTTTTGCATTACCTGAATGGTATTTCCGGTACGCTCCAAAAATTGCAGTGTGGTGATGTAACCAAAATCGTAGGCCGTTAAATTTGACAACAACGATAAGCCGATATTTGTTGGAGATGTACGACGGGCGAGTCTTTCAACGGGTTCTACCTGGTAATTATCTGGCGGCAACCAATTGTCTTCAGCAGTTACAAATCTTTCAAAAAAGCTCCATATTTTTCTTGCTAAAATGCCGAGATAAGCGGATTGATTTTCTGTAATTATATTTTTCTCCGGCTGTACAGATCGGCTGATGGCATGTGCAATAAAAGGTGCCATCATCCAAAAACTAAGAAAAGGTAATGCTATTAAAACAACGCCGGGGTTATAGATGGTGAGCCATGCATAAACAACAACTGCAAACACCGGTTCAAACCACATGTGCAGGTAAGATTCAACAATCGTTTTTTCTTTGTTCTGCCTTGCACTGAACAAATTCCATTGTAGTAATTTTTTATGAGAGATGAACATTCTCCAAAAAGTGCGCAGAATAGCATCTACATTTGAATATACTTCATACGGCAAAAAAATAAGATCCAGCATTTGCTGGTTAAAACTTAGAAAAGCTGACCGGCTTGTATAAGCAAGGTGTTGTTGTAAAACTACATCTT
>JBBRPX010000214.1:0-6230 GCA_038227505.1 Chitinophagales bacterium | reverse complement strand
TCCTGATCTGTTCTAAATTAAATTGTTCTTCTTTTTTCATATAGTGTCAAAGTTGGTGGTTTTCCTTCTTTGACACAGTTCACTTTACAGCCTCAGCTATTTCGTAATAGTTCTTTTTCTGCTTTATATAACACTTTCAGTTTTTGGCTTAAACAACGAAATAGTATTACTATCTGCTTTATTAACAATAATTGTTGGTACATTTCTTTTATGTTTTTTTGCTCTAAGAAGCTTTAGACGAAACAATAAAATAATCGAAATTGACTATTTTAATATAGGGGTACAGCGATATATTTTAGGAATATTTATGGTTTTTTATGGACTGCCTAAAATAGTTGGGACTTTCTTCGACTACCAACTTTTTGCGTTAGACTCAAAACTAATTGATGTTTCAGAATTTGAATTGGCGTGGTATTACTTCGGGAAAAATAAATGGCAAGAGTTATTTGCAGGTTTTATGGAACTCGTTCCAGCGTTCCTTCTATTAAATCGAAGAACGTATTACTTGGGGGCAATTATTTTACTACCAGTTACCTCACAAGTTTTTATACTTAATTTATTTTTTAAAATTGGTGGTATAACCTTTCCTGCTGCTACAATTTTACTACTGTGTAACTTGTATATAATTTACAGCCAAAAAGATAAAATTATTCAATTTATAAAATCATTAAATTTTAAAGTAAGTGTAAATTTTAGTCATATAATAAACCAATTTTTTAAAGTAGCTAGATGGACTACAGTTTTGATTGTGGCTTTTTTAATTTACAATAACTTAAAACCTTTTTTTTATAAATCAGCAGAACAATTGAATTATGAAAAGCTAATTGGTGCTTATTCACTTGAAACTATCATAAAAAATAAAACATTATACTTACCCCAAAATGACAGCTTACTTTACAAAGACATTTATATTGAAAAACAAAGTAGATGGAATATACTTAGACGATTTAATAATGAAACATCTGCTTTTATTATGACTATAAAAAACAAAAATGACTCTATTGCAATTTATATTAATAGTGGTGGCATAGGCGATGACAAAGACATTATAGACTCTACAACTGTTTTAAAAGGCATTTATAAAATAAACAACAATTTACTCGTAATTAAAGGTATTCAATTAAGTGACACTTTAGAATTGACCTATAAGAAACAAAAAAAAATACAACCTAAAAAATGGTTTTGGTAAACTACGAAGGAAGAAGTACAACTGCTAACAGCACCTACCCAAAAGGCGGGGTTTCGTGTTCCAAAGACAGTTTTGTGGTTAATGGAAGTTTCGTTTTTCAAATTAAGTTTTGTGGCAAAAGTCCCGCCCTTCGGGTAGCTGCCAAACGTTGTGGGCCATATTCGTTGGACAAAGTAGACTATGAAAATTAAAAGAATCATTTTAAGTATTGTAATACTCAGTTCGTGTGACAACATGGTAAGATTTGAAGTTCCTCAACCTGAGGGACGGCAGAATGAGAAGTCAATACCTAAAAAATTATTAGGTACATACTCGAGTTTGACAGACTCATCAACCTTGATTATTACAAAGACGCATATTATTTCATTCAGCGAATTTGATATTGCAGGACTTGTGTCTGAGTTGGATTCAGTTGACAGAGTAAAGTACAAAACTGACACAACCTTTTCTGGAATTGAAGGAAACATGAATGTTGACGTTACTATTATCAATGATAGCATATTTGAACACACGGATTACCGAGACACACTTTTTGATTTCTCCAATAATGATGTCTTGAGAAGGTTTAAAGGTTATTATTTTTTGAACCATGAGACGTCAAAGAAAAATTGGGTTGTGACAAAGTTGGGTGTGACGAAAAATGGATTAGTGCTAGGAACAATTTCGGACAGCAAGGATTTAGAGAACTTGAGGGAATTAACAAATACAAAGTCAGACACCGTTTATAATTTTAATCCAACAAGAAAGGAGTTAAAGAAGTTTTTAAAGGACAGTGGATTTCGAAACGAAAAAAGATTTGTGAAAAACGAATACGGCCCACAACAAAAGCTATAAATATATGCTGTATTGTTGGTTCTTAAAGTGTGTGCTGTTACATTACGTTTGCAACGTAGGACAGAGATGTAGGTATTTAAACGCATACGTTTCATAGCTGAACGATATCTATGTAATGCTCCAACTATGAACAGTAAAGAGACTTTTATAATTATTTGGTGTTTTATTCTATCGACCGTTGGTTGGAACTATGCGACAGCCCAAGTGTATTTAGAAAAGCGGTCGAGCGGCCATGCGGACATTTCTTCATGGTACAAAGTCGGTAAATTCAAAATAACTCTTGGACCATGTTTAAACGCTGGACGAGGTCAAGAAAATATTGACATCCATGTTCCTGTGACAAAATCGGAATATTCATATCAAGACGTATGGGTGAAACATTCTCCTTCACCAATGAAATTATGCAAGGGGACAATAAAATTAGATACGATCAAAGGAAAAATAACAATTGACTTGTATGAGGAGAAAGACGGTAAGACAATCCCATTGGTTATCAACGGAAAGCATAAGTTGACAATTGAAGAACTTAAAAATTTAAGGGACGGAGAACGACTTCCTGATCTATGTGTATTTAACAAGGGACACTAAACGTTTTTTAAAAAGATTGGGTTAGTCGCACTACACCCAACAAAAGCTGTAAAACATATGCTGTATTGTAGGTTCTTAAAGTGTGTGCTATTAAATTTCGTTTGCAACCCCGCAAACCGCGGGGGGACAAAGATGTAGGCATATAAACGCATACATTTCATAGCTGAACGTGTGTGTCTTGAACTTCATTCAGTTGTAGGGATGAAGATGCTGTACAAAAGATGGAAGACTCTTTATTAAGTCATTATTTACGTATGGAGGTCGAGCGAACTGAACTAGCCATCGTTGAATGATCGAAGGGGAGAATAGGCTTCCGCAGACGATGGTCAGAGATAGTTTGCAAATCACCTTATGCTGCTGAAAGCGGAAACTCTCTTGGTGGTGAACGATAAGGAAAAACAGCACAGAGCTACACAAAACAATTCGATGGCACTTTCGGTCAGGTACGAGATAATATTATCCTCGAATCAACTTGGCTTGGAAGTTTTGAACCTTATACGATGCGAATCGAGCTCGCCCTCAAGGGCTGCTTCTAAAAAGCTTTTGAGCATCGGAGCAAAAGCCCCATCCTTTCCGTAAAGAGATTTGCCAGAGCGGAACTGCTCCAAAGCTTTTTTCCTGATCTCTTCTAAATTAAAGTGTTCTTCTTTTTTCATATAGTGTCAAAGTTGGTGGTTTTCCTTCTTTGACACAGTTCACTTTACAGCCTCGAAACTAATTCACTTATATCTTACTTTCAATGCCCTTTTCTTTTAAAAAATGCGCAACCTCCCTTAAGATATGTTCGTCATCGAGCCGCTCTCTTTCTCGCTGCTTCTTTTGCTCAAGTTCTGACCCCCGCTGTGTGAAGTCTCCTTACTTCGAAGCTAACTTCAAACAGTTTATAAATACTTGCTTTTAAATTTTCAATAAGTTTACCATTTAGATAAAAAACAAAACTCAATTTTATTCTTTAATAAATTTATACCCTTTACCGTGAACGTTTACAATCTTAACAGACGTATCATCACTTATTTTTTTACGTAGTTTCGATACTAATACATCTACATTTCTATCTATTACAAAAACACCTTCATCTTCCCATAACTCTTTCTTTAACCTATTTCTTTCAACTACAAAATTTTGATTGGAGAAAAATAGAATCAATGCTTTGTTTTCTTTTTCAGAAAGATCAATCGTTTTATCACCAAGAACAAGAATGCCTTTTTGGTCAAAAAACTTGAATTTACCTAACTGTTTATATCCCAAACTTGGTATTTCGGGTTTATTATTATCGGGTACAAGCTTAGTGTCATTTTCTTGAACCTCCAAAGTTTCTAACTTTTGTTTATTTTCCTTGCGCTTTATATAAAAACCAACAAAAGCTATAGGGATAAATGCAATAAATAGCCACGCCTTGTTATAAGGTTTATCAGCCAAGAATTCAATCTGAATAATATAACAACTTGTTTCTTGTTTCCTCTCTCCACAAGGTTTTAAATTTCCTTTGGATGTGTTTATTTCATAAGCAAAAATGGTTTCATTCGCATTGCAGTCCTTAACACTTACTATATAATCTTTCGGCATATCCGTTTTTGCTAATTGCTGTTGCACTAAACTCATCAAGGTATCTGGCGTAAATTCAAAATGGCTTTCAAATGAAATTTGATATATATTTTCATTTATTTTTTTAATGGGCAATACCCTTGATGTAGAGTCTTTGGAATGAAGCAATAATTGATGCCCTATATTCCGAAATACAACTTCCAGATGCGCATCAGAAGACTCACTTCTTACATTTACAAATGCAAAAATTGATACTAATACTATTAATATAAAAGAGCTCCATAATAAAAAGTAAATACGCTTCATAACTGCACAATATTAAAACTAAAATATCAATTGTAAATTCCATTTACAAAGATTTACACTCTTTTTACACTCTTTTTAACGTTACAAAAATGATTGCGGATACATTTGTTCTTGGAGCCTAAAATAATCTAAAATGTTCCTATGTAAAGAGAACATTGTCATTTTTTAAAATTATACATAAATTTAATACTATATGAAAAAAGTCAGTTTAGTCATATTACTTGCTCTTGGTTTAACAGTAGCCAATGCACAAAACCCTTATTCTAAGGCCGTAAATGAACAAATAATAAAAGTAGAAAATAGTCTTCCCGGAGGTACTATTACAGAAAGGATGAAACATTATAATGTTAAAGGGCTAAGTATAGCTGTTGTAAAAAATTATAAAATCGTTTGGGCTAAAGGCTATGGATGGGCTGATGAAAAAGAAAAACGTCCGGTAACCACAGCAACTTTATTTAAACCCGGTTCCATTAGTAAATCATTAAATGCAGTTGGCGTTTTAAAATTGGTCCAGGATCATAAATTGGATCTTTATAAAGATATAAATGAGTATTTAAGCTCATGGAAATTCCCATACGATAGTTTGTCAAAAGGGAAAAAAATCACTTTAGCAAATTTGCTCAGTCATACCGGAGGTTTATCTGTATACGGAGGTTTTCCCGGCTATAACAGCAATGGCAAAATTCCTTCCCTTCCTGAAATATTAGATGGTAAATCGCCAGCCAATACGCCACCGGTCCGATCTTTATTTGAACCTGGGCTAAAATTTGAATATTCAGGCGGAGGAACAATAATATCCCAACTCATTATTACAGATGTAACGAAACAACCTTACGAAAAATTCATGTCCGATACAGTTCTTAAACCCATTGGAATGACACATAGTTACTATTCGGCAGCCGCGCCTGCCGGAGACAAGCTAAAAAAAATAGCTACAGGCTATACAAAAGAGGGTGCTGCAGTAGCAGCAACATTTAATGTGTATCCCGAACAGGCGCCATTGGGTTTATGGACCACCCCAACCGATTTATGCCATTATCTTATCGAAACACAATTGGCCTACCAGGGAAAGTCTTCTAAGGTCCTAAACCAGCGGATGGCGCGGTTGCACTTAACACCTTACATTGATAACGATGCGGCCTTAGGAACTTTTGTGCAGGAGCGCAACGGAGTAAAGTATTTCTTTCACGATGCGGGCAATGAAGGATATAGAGGGCTCTACTTCGGAAGTGTGGAAGGTGGCGATGGATTTGTGGCCTTCGTTAATTCGGATGATGGCGATATTATCATAGAATTGTTAAATAGTGTGGCTTCGGTGTATGGGTGGAAAGGTTTTTAATAAAAAAATACTGAAGAATAAAAATATAATAATACTTACTACCAATGAAGAAGTATATGTTTTCTTTAATTCTGCTATTACAACTTTTTACATCTTGTAATGGACAGAAAAAAATGGAACAAGTAAAAGAAACAACTGTCAAAGAATTATCCTTACAAGCAAAAATCCAAAACTGACCAAAACCCAAGGCACAAACGAATATCAAAATGTGCATTGCATTATTCAAGACAAAGATATCAACATTTGGCTTGGAACATCGGGCGAAGGCGTTTATAGATATGTTAGCTGCAATTCCCCCTATTTCCGAGACGAAAATTAATTTCGAAAGCTAACGGACGCTTCGTACCTTAATGGTGCTCTTTGCAAGGCCGTTAAGGCATTGGTGTGTAATAACCCGAGCGCAATTCTGGTTGAAATGTAAAAGCCTTC
>JBBRPX010000213.1:0-6315 GCA_038227505.1 Chitinophagales bacterium | reverse complement strand
TTTCTCTTGTGTATAATCCAGATCTTCCATTAATCTTTTATATGACAGTGCAATTTCTATGGCATTCAGGTTTTCTCTTTGTAAATTTTCCAGCAATGCAAGTTCAAGCAACTGGTCTGCATTTGCTTCTCTTACATAAACCGGTACATCTTTTAATCCGGCAATCTTAGATGCCCTAAAACGCCGCTCACCGGCTATCAACCTGTATTTTCCGTGTGCAATAAACGATACGGTTAACGGCTGGATAATATTGTGCATTTTTATAGATGCAGCTAATTCACTTAAAGTAGTTTCATCAAAATCTTTACGGGGCTGGTTTGGGTTAACCTCAATCTGCTCAAGCGGTACTCTTTGAACGCCCACCGTTTTTTCTGCTACATCGGTTTTTAACGATCCTGCAGTATTTTTTAAATCGGTATCAATATTCTGTAAAAGACTCCTAATACCTTTTCCTAACGCATCATTTTTTTTAGATAAACTCATTTTGTTTTAATAATGGGCTAATTAGCGGATGAGCTAACGAGCGAATTTTTGTAATCGTTAAGTATTTATAAATTTCAATTAGATAAACTGCAAAGGTGGGAAAGGACTTGTTTATCGCTTAATGAACCTCAGCAATTTTGGTAATTCGCTTAGTCATTAGCACATTAGCAGATTGTCGTATTAGCTAATTACCTTCTTTTCCTTGTTAATCTTTGTCATATTATTTTTCTGCAAAATTTCTTTTGCAAGGTTTAAATAGTTCACGGCTCCTTTGCTATCTGCGTCATATAAAATAGCAGGTTTGCCAAAACTTGGCGCCTCACTCAGTTTTGTATTTCTATGAATGATGGCGCTAAAAACCATGTCTTCAAAATGGCGACGTACTTCGCTGACAACCTGGTTGCATAAACGCAACCTGCCATCATACATCGTCATTAAAATTCCTTCAATCTGCAACTCAGTATTTAAACGGTTTTGTACAATTTTTACAGTGTTCAATAATTTTCCTAACCCTTCCAATGCAAAAAATTCTGTTTGTACAGGTACTACGACACTGTCTGCAGCAACCAAGGCATTTACAGTTATCAATCCTAAAGATGGCGAGCAGTCTATTACAATAAAATCGTAATTGTCTCTAACTGATTCCAAGGTTTTTTTCAAAATACCTTCCCTGTTCGGGTAGTTGATCATTTCAATTTCAGCTCCAACCAAGTCTATGTGAGATGGAATAAGATCAAGGTGGGACATTTCAGTTTTTAAAATCACCTCGCTTGCAGTGGCTTCATTTACCATACAATCATAAAGGCTTTTAGTAACATTTTGTAGATCGAAACCCACACCTGTAGTACTGTTAGCCTGAGGGTCGGCATCTACCAGCAAAGTTTTGAATTCTAATATGGCAAAACTCGCTGCTAAGTTTATCGCAGTAGTAGTTTTGCCTACGCCACCTTTCTGGTTTGCTATTCCTATAATTCTTGCCATTGCGTAATGCGCTATTTATTTGTGAGTTTTGCAAAAAATCTAATAAAGTTGAACTTATGAAGATATTTTTGCAAACTTCGACATTTTTAGTCAAATACTAGGTTGAATTGTTTGCAATTGAAAACACTTAAATAAAATTGCAGAAGGCGGTAGAAGGTTAAGTTGAAATAGCGTAAATTTTAAAAATATAAAAATGATTACCATTATTGCAGGTACCAACAGACAGGGTAGCAACACAAAAAAAATAACGGAAGCTTACAATAAAATTTTGCTGGAAAAGCATGTTGAAAGCAAGATACTTGCGCTTGTTGATGCAGATGTTTACCAACGAAATGAAGCATTTGTGGCCATGGAAAATGATTATTTGCTGGCAGCAGAAAAATTAATAATTGTAATACCGGAGTACAATGGTTCTTTCCCTGGTATTTTAAAGTTAATGATTGATAACACAGATGTGAAAAATGTATGGCCAAATAAAAAAATTCTGTTAGTAGGTGTTAGTACTGGTCGTGCAGGAAATTTAAGAGGAATGGAGCATTTAACCGGAGTATTGCTGTATTTAAAGGCAAATGTTCACCACAATAGGTTGCCTATAAGTATGGTACATACGCTTTTAAATGAGGATGGTGTTTTAAGGGATGAGGCCACAATTAATACCGTGAACACTCAGTTAGAAGAGTTTTTATTATTTTAAAGGCAGCTAAATATAATTTATGCGGACACCTATTGGCGTTATAGTATTTATATCGATGATGATATTATTGGATACTTATTTTTTTCAGGCAGTAAAAAATGTTTCCCAAAACTTATCTCCTAAAACCAAAACAATTATATACACAGTTTATTGGTCTATAACCATTCTTGCAGTAATAGGTTTTTTACTTTTTGTATATACAGAACAAAATTTTTTAGGTAAAAAAGTGCGGACTTATCTTTTTGCAATGATCATTGGTTTGTTTTTAGCAAAAATTACGGGTTTAGTGTTTTTTTTGGTTGATGATTTGCGCCGCGGAATACAGTGGCTTTCAGGGAAGTTGCTTTTCAATAATACTGATATGGACGGAATGAGTGGGGATGGTATCAGTAGGTCAACTTTTCTTAGCTGGATAGGAATTGCAGCTGGAACAACATTGTTTGGTAGCCTTGTTTATGGTTTTACAAACCAATATAAATACCAACTAAAAAGAGTAAAACTTGCATTCGATAATTTACCCGCATCTTTTAAAGGCTTTAAAATTATTCATATAAGTGACATACACAGTGGTAGTTTTATGGATAAGAAAGCAGTTGAACATGGTGTGGAAATGATCATGAAGGAAAATGCTGATTTGATTTTATTTACCGGTGATCTTGTAAATGATAAGGCTACCGAAATGGAAAATTACATGGATGTTTTTAGCAAACTAAAGGCATCAATGGGAGTTTTTTCAACTTTGGGCAACCATGATTATGGCGATTATGTGCAATGGCCGATTGATGGCATTACTAAAGAGCAGAACTTGATAAATTTGCAAAAAGTACATGCAGATATTGGCTGGAGACTATTAATGAACGAACATGTTGTCTTAAAAAAGGATGCTGATGAAATAGCACTCTTGGGCATTGAAAATTGGAGCAATAAAGCCCGTTTTCCAAAACATGGCAGAATGGATCTCGCACACGCAGGCACCGAAAAATATCCTTTCAAAATTTTGATGAGTCACGATCCAAGCCATTGGGATGCACAGGTAACAAAAGATTATGCAGATGTAGATTTAATGCTTAGTGGTCACACACACGGTATGCAATTTGGTGTGGAACTGCCTGGTTTTAAATGGAGCCCTGTACAATATATGTATCCGCATTGGGCAGGTTTGTACGAGAGTGGCAAACAAAAATTGTATGTAAACAGAGGTTTCGGTTTTATTGGCTATCCGGGTAGGGTGGGGGAGTTGCCTGAGATTACGGTGATTGAATTAATTTAATTTTTATCAAACCATCTTCTAATTAAATCCGTATCTCTCCATCCAATAGTTAAAAAATAAAAATAATTATTCTTTTGGTAGTTTAATAAAAGTGATTATTTTTGTATTACATCCGTCCGTATATCCTATTTGGGGCTACCCCCCCTTCTTACGAAAATCGTGTGCTTCCTTATTTCCTTTCTTTACTTATGGCGTTTTGTAATAAGTGCAGACCATACATAAGTATAAGTGTCTTGTGATGACCGTTAACAAATTATTTACACAAAAAACGCTTATCACAATGAAACAAAAATTACATTCTTTAGCCAGAAAGGCAATGCTTAAAATTCTTGGGAGAAAAAAAAATACCTGCTTAGCCGCTGTAGCACTGCTATCACTTTTCACTTTTAACGTAAATGCGCAAACTGCCGATTGTAGTTGTGTAAATTCATCCGGTAATTTACTTTCAAACGGTAGTTTTGAAAATGGAACTACAGGATGGACCTCTGTAAACGGCTCTTTCTATAACGGCACTGGTTACCAAGTCTGTGGAGATAAAAATGGTTTTTTGTACGCTACAAATGGCAATGCGGTTGTATATCAAGACAAGCCTGTGGTCGAAGGGTCGATTGTAACTTTTAAAGGTTACTCAGGGACTCACACGGAGGGTTTAAATTGCAGTCCCAAGTTGAGTTTATTATTTTTCAATAGTTTAGGAACAAAGCTTTCCCAATTGGATGTAAACGTTACTAAAAATGTTGATCAAGGAACGGGCCTTATTTTAACACAATATACTTTGAGCGGAGTTGCGCCACTTGGAACAGTTAAAGCTAGAGTACAAGGGTCTATTAATTGTAATTATTTGAAGGTAGATGCATTTTGCCTTACAGTAGTTGTGCCAAATTTAAATTTAGGAAACACTGTATGGTACGATGCAAACAACGATGGTATCAGGCAAAATACAGAAGTTGGTTTAGCAGGTGTAACAGTAAATTTATATGCTGCAGGAAATACGACCACAATATTTAAAACAACCACTACAGATGTAAATGGTTTTTACAGTTTCACTAATCTCTTACCGGGCAATTATATAGTAGGTGTTGTTACACCTAGTGGTTATGCGCAGGGATCTGTAGGCAACACCACACCCGATAATGATATAGACAATGACAACAATGGTGTTACAACCGTTGGCACAGAAGTAAGAAGCAATGCAATTACATTGGCATCAGGCACAGAGCCTGCTGCAGGAGTAGATGGCGACGGTACAAATGGAAACTTAACATTAGATTTTGGCCTTAAGGCTCTGCAAATTTCTGGAAATGTTTTTTTAGATAAAGATGGCCTAAAAGATGCAGGTGGTGGTGACATCAATAAATCAGCAGGTGTTTCTAATACCGGAACAAATGCAGGCAGTGCTTTATATGCTAACTTACTTAATAGCGCAGGTAAGGTTGTAGCTAGCACAACAGTTGCATCTAATGGAACTTATCTTTTTAGCGCTGTACCTGTTGGAACTTACACAGTTCAATTAACTACTAATTCAAGCACAGGAACTTACGCAATCCCCGTTTCTGCTCCTGCTACTGTACTTCCTTCAGGATGGGTAAATACAGGCGAGTTTAATGGTAGTACCCCAGGATCTGACGGTTCAATAAATGGTGTTTCTGCTGCTTTCACTGTATCAGCAACTACTACCAATACCAATATAAATTTTGGTATTGATCGTTTACCTGAAAGCGTTACTCAAAATAAAACAATTGATAAACCGGCCTTAAACAGTATTATTTCTGTAAGTACACTTACTGGAAGCGATCCGGAAGACCAGTCCGCTACAGGTTCTTTGGCAGGAAAATCGATTCAGATTACTAGTCTACCATTCGATCCAAATATCACTCCATCAGTAACAAATGCACAATTATTATATAATGGAAACACTGTGACTTTAAATCAAATAATAACAAATTATGATCCTACAAAATTGCAGATCAAGTTCAACATAGCAACTGCAGCTTCAGCTTCACGATTTAGTTTTGCATATGTAGATGCGGCAGGATTTGCAGATCCAACTCCAGCTAATTATACGGTTAACTGGGTAAGTAATGGTCCATTGCCAATCAGTCTAGTGGACTTTACAGCTACAAAGCAAGATAAAATTGTTAGCCTCAATTGGCAAACGTCAACTGAGCAAAACAGCAGCTACTTTGATGTTGAATTCAGCAGAGATGGAACTAAATTTGAAAGTATTGGAAGAGTTGCTGCAGCAGGAAACAGCAGTACTGTTAAAAACTACTCTTCAACACATCAATCACCAATTAACGGCGTAAATTATTATCGTTTAAAACTTGTAGATGCTGACGGGTCTTTTAAATTTAGCGCTGTACGTGCAGTTAAATTTAGCACCACAAAGTCTATTACAATGATGCCGAATCCAACTGTAGACAGAGTCTTCATTACATCAAACGAAGGCGGTGTGCTTCAATCTGTTGGTTTATATTCTTTAAATGGTAAGTTATTACAACAAGTTAATAATTTTGTACTAGGTAAGAGTATTGATTTAAGTACATATGCTCCATCTATCTATATTTTAAAATTGACTGACAAAGATGGTAATACAGAGGTATTAAAGGTTGTCAGAAAATAGATTTCCTCAGCCTAACTTACTTAATACTAATAAATGTAAGGGTCGTCTCATACTGTGAGGCGACCTTTTCATTATGATAGAAAATGCTTATTTAATTACTAACATTAATATGGCCTTAGACTGGGAAATGACATGAGGGAATATTTTTTATAAAATTTCCTCTTCTTTAAGTCATTAAAAATAAATGGAAAAAAAATTCGACTGTTGTCGCTTGACAATATTGTTATTTAATCTTTGGCAGTCAACAGAATCATTTTGACTTCA
>JBBRPX010000212.1:0-6349 GCA_038227505.1 Chitinophagales bacterium | reverse complement strand
TGACTGTAAAAAAAAGATAAATGTATTCTTAGAAAAATTTTCTGATCGAAAAAATAAAAAGTGATGCAACATAAAACTTTGCTCATTCTTACTTTGTTGCTTACTCAGTCAATTTGCTTTTCGCAAATGCATAAAAATCTGCAAGAGATAGTGTTACTTAGTAAAATGCAAAGTTTTAAATATTTGGATGAAAATTTAGGTAACACAAATACTTTTTTGGTCACTAGCGTAAATAAGTTACATTTATTACCCGACAATAAAATTGTCGAATTACGACCAAATCTCCCTCCAATATCAAGGGCTTGAATATACAGTGCTGTTCAACTGCCTACAGACTCTTTAACATTAAGAGGCTGTACTTCGTCAGACCCCGAAGCAGGAGTATTGCATTATAAATGGAGAAAATTTTTGGGACCGTCTGCTTATCAAATTGTCTACGATACAGCTTGCTTTACAATTGTTCGGGGTTTAAGTGCCGGCTCAAATTTTTGAGCTTGCGGTTACAGATACAGATGGCCAGGTATCAAAAGATTCAGTTTTTATAACAGTTTATCCATCTTTTACAACCAATTGGCCTGGAGCGATTACTCCAATATGTAATCGTATTTATAAAATAGTAGTGGTTGGTTCTTCCACAGCTTATGGTACAGGTACCACACCAATAGATAGCTCGTGGGTAAAAAAATTTCAATCCTATGCGCAATCTCAAAATTCGGCAGTGCAGGTTATCAATATTGCTACCCTTGGTCTTACCTCCTACGATGTTTCTCCATCCGGGACAATTGTACCTGCTCCCTTTTTCGTTGACCCCGACAGAAATATAACAAAGGCTCTTTCTTTTAACCCGGATGCAATTATTTTAAATTTGCCTTCAAATGATGTAGCACGGGGGATTCCAACAAATTCCATAAAGCAGAATTTCTTAGCTATCACTAATACATCAAATGCACAAAATATTCCTATTTGGGTATCAACAACACAGCCAAGAGATGGTTTAAGTCCTGCTGAACGTATTTTGCAGATGCAATTAAGATACCGGATAAATCTTACTTATGGAAGCAAGTCAATAGACTTTTGGACAAGTATAGCAAATCATGATGGAACTATTAATTCTTTTTATAGTTTCGGGGATGACGTCCATCTTAACAATGCAGGCCACCATACCCTTTTTACCAGAATAGTTGCAGAAAAAATCTGGGATACAATTTGTATTAGAAATAATTTGGGTGCCGGCGTTTTATCGCCTGACAGCACAACAATCAATAATCAAACTGTTCAAAATAAATCATTATTAATTTTTCCAAATCCTTGCAGCAATCTTTTAAACATTATGATTTCAAAAGAGTTTTCAAATTAATACTTAATTACTTTATCGAATGGTTTTGGAAACTTGGTTTACAAAAAATCGTGTTTAAAAAGTAGGGGATCCGCAACAGAAGTAATTGATGTTGGTAATTTACCAATAGGATTATATACACTTCAGTTTTATTACAAAAATCAATTGCTTACAAAGAAGTTTATCAAACTATAATATATGAATTTTTATTTCCCCAATAAAAAAATTATTCAAAATTATTAGAATAGAATACGTAATGTATATATCTTTATTTACATCCTTCATTGGAGCAGTCTTTACATGCTAAACAACAAACTTAGAATCATTTAATGTTGAGTAAAAAAAAAGTATTAAAAAGTAATTATTTCGAAAATCTTGATGGGCTGCGTTTTTTTTGTTTTCTGTCTGTATTTTTTTTTCATAGTTTTATATCAGAAAATGATGTTTTAAAAAGCTCACCTCTTTATCAATTTTTTAAATACTCGTTATTTGGGAATGGTTTTCTCGGAGTTAATTTTTTCTTTGTTTTAAGCGGTTTTTTAATAACCTATCTTTTAATAAAAGAAAAGCTTGCAAATAACAATATTCAAATTGTAAAATTTTGGATTAGAAGAGTCTTACGTATTTGGCCATTATATTTTGCATGTGTATTGTATGGATTTGCTATTTTCCCGCAATTAAAAGCTGCTTTAGGCTATCACCCAGATGAAACGGCGAACATTTGGTATTATGTTACTTTTTTAAGCAATTTTGATCACATACACAAAGGTTTACCCGATGCGCCGGGTCTTGGTGTGTTATGGAGTGTTGCAGTGGAAGAACAATTTTATTTGGCTTGGCCGGTTATTTTAAGCTTTTTTGCGGTAAAAAGATTTTGGATTCCACTCTCCGTAATTTTGTTAGGTAGTTTAATATTTAGAGCTTTTAATGATGTTGCTATTCTCCACGAAATGCAAACGCTATCTTGTATCGGCGATATGGCGTTAGGCGGTTTAGGAGCATGGTTCATTTTAGAATCACCATCATTTAATAAAAAAATTACAATGCTGCCAAAGTCATTTATTGTATTAATTTATGCAGCACTATTATTTGTTTTTTTATTTAGAGATGAATTTATGTTATCGACCTATTTTTTACGAATATTTGAAAGATTGGTTATTTCATCTTTAATGCTTGCCGTTATATTAGAACAGTGTTTTTCTGAAAATTCATTTTACAAAATGAATAGTTTTAAAATTGTGAGCCGTTTGGGTTTAGTAACGTATGGTCTGTATTGCATTCACTTTATAATTACCTCGATTGTTCTTGGCGTTACAAAAAAACTAGGTTTTAATGATCAAGTTTGGCAAGTTGTTTTTTTAGAACCCATTATATCATTATTGATTACAATACCCGTTTCATTATTCAGTTATCGGTTTTTTGAAGCCCCGTTTTTAAAGTTGAAAGAAAAATTTAGTTTTAAAAAAATAGCGCAAGCAAATGCTGAAAAATAATTAAAACGTATAAATGATTTTAAATATGACTATTGTTAATGTCCCATTACTTCAACTAAACAAAAAAATAAGCAAATGGTTTATTTGCTTTTGTTTTGCAATACTTTCTGTTTTTCCAATTTATAAAAATTTGTATTACAGTAATGGTATACTAACTTATGAGAGGCACAGAGCTGTTATTGAGCAACGATCTGAGTTTTACAATCCATGGCAATACAGGGTTTTATGTCCATATACAATTGAAGCTATTTTAGTGATATATAACGCTACGTTTGATAAAATTTATCCTATAGAAGAGAAACTTCATTTTTCTATTGAAAGTACAACAGGCGCAACCGAAGAAACAACACAGTTTGTGAAGTTAATGCGGACGCCCGGAGCAATGAAATATATGATTATTTTTATGCTGTTTAGATTTGTAGAACATATTTTTATATTTTTTCTTGCCTGGAAATTGTGGAGTTATTTTGTTGAAAGCAAATTATTGATATTTTTTGGAATTAATTTTCTCGTGTTAGCCTTGGGCAATTCAGTGGCGGTCTCAGATTTTACCTGCAATACATACATGGATATTATTTTTTATTTAGCAACGGCAAACATCATTGTTTATAAAAAAAATCCTTTATTGTTAATACCAATCGTTTTATTAGGGGTTTTTAACAGAGAAACGAGCATTATGATTCCAGCACTTTTTTTTATATCACAAACAGATTTTACAAATGTTGGATTAAATATAAAAACTTGGCGAATTATTATCTTTCCTAAAAAGAAAACATGGTTTCTTACGATTTTTTTATACGTAATATTTTTTACTGTTTTTATAGCGTTGCGTATACATTTTGGGTATAAACCACAACAAGTTTGGAAAGCTCCTGCTGGTTGGCCAATGCTGAAGCTCAACCTATTTAGTGCAGTGGGTATAAAAGGATATTTGGAACTATTAGGAACATTTGGAGTTATACCATTAATAATTCTATATTATTTTAAATTAATTCCTCATTTACTTAAAAAGTGGTTTCTATTTATTGTGCCGGTTTGGTTTGCTGTTCATTATGTTTCTGTCGTTGCTTACGAAACAAGAGTGTTTGTTATGCCACTTGCAATGATTATGATTCCAATTTTTCTGTGGCTGATAGAAAATCAGATTACTTGCAATAAAGAATCACAAAGCCCAACTGCCATTTAACATGAAAGATTACATAAAACTTATCAGGCCAAAAGATTGGGTTAAAAACCTTTTCCTTTTTATTCCGGTTTTTTTTGCAGGCCAATTCTTTAACGTTGAGATATTACTTAATTTATTTGCAGGTATTATTTGTTTTAGTTTAGTGGCGAGTAGTATTTATATTATTAATGATTACCGAGATATTGAAGACGATAAAATACATCCCATAAAGAAAATGCGACCTTTAGCATCGGGTACTGTAACTAAATTCTCTGCACTTTTTGTTGCAGCTGTTTTCTTAATTATTGGGTTTTCAGCTGCTTGGTTTGTTAGAGATAAATTTATGTTTGTACTCGGCATTTACTTTGTACTAAACCTTTGCTATTCTTTCGGATTAAAAAATATTCCTATACTAGATATTATTATCATTGCAATTGGTTTTGTTTTAAGAATAAAAGCAGGTTCGATAATTGCAAAAATTCCGTTAAGTGAATGGTTGATCATAATGGTTTTTTTATTGGCCTTGTTTATGGCGATTGCAAAACGGCGTGACGATGTGCTACTGAAACTCTCTTCAGGAACAGATATGCGCAAGGCTGTAAAAGGATATAATTTAGATTTTATAAATACGGCTCTTTCGTTAAATTGTGCAGTAATAATAATAGCTTATTTTATGTATGCTACATCTCCGGAAACTGTTAATAGATTACAAACATATCGCCTGTATTACACATGCTTATTCGTTTTGGCAGGTATTCTTCGTTATTTACAAATCATTTATGTGCAGGCTGACTCACAGTCTCCAACGAAAATTTTATATAAAGATAGGTTTATTCAAGTCACTATTCTTTTATGGATTATTAGTTTTTACTTAATTCTCTATGTAAAGGATTTCTCCATTTTTAATTAAATAATTTTGCAGAAAAACATTGCTTTTTTTGATTTTGACGGTACTATTACGACAAAAGATACCATGTTGGAATTTACTAAACATACCCATGGGTTTGTGAAATATTGTGTTGGTATGTGCATTATCTCACCATGGCTTATTGCAATGAAATTGGGCATGTTAAGTAAAACAAAAGGCAAAGAAAAATTTATTAGTCATTTTTTTAAAAATACTAATATTATAAAATTCAATGATTATTGCTTGTCATTTACTAAATTGATTATACCTCTTTTACTAAAAAAAAATGCCTTGCAGGAAATTAAAAAACACAAAGAAAATAAAACCGAAATTATTATAGTATCTGCATCTGCAGAAAATTGGGTAGCTCCCTGGTGTATGGAAAATAATTTAGAATTTTTGTGCACCCGGCTAAAAATTATGAATGAAAAAATCACCGGCACACTCCTTGGCAAAAACTGCAATGGTGCTGAAAAAGTTAGCCGCATCAAAGAAAAATTTGACACGGCTAATTATGAAAATATCTATTGTTACGGAGATTCGTCGGGAGATAAGGAGATGTTACAATTAGCTACACACAAATATTTCCGAACTTTATAACCTAAATTCTTATTTGTCTATTACAATTTAAGAAGCTCTCGAGTGATAGTTTGGTCCTTATTTGAAAATTGTAAAATATAAGTTCCTGCAGCCATTTTTTTGATATCAATTAAATCTGTTTGTAGCAGTCTACCTTTTTTACCCTGCTTTTTATAAACAATATTTCCAACACAGTCTGCTATAGTAATTGTATACTCATTTACTAACTCTTTTGGAATCTTTATATTTAATACATCTTTAACAGGATTGGGGAACACCAAAAAAGATTTATTTACTCTTGCCAATTCCCTAACTCTTACATCATCATTTAGTGACAAGACGCTATTGCAGTAAACTACATTAGCAGTATTTACAAAACCTGCGGGCAATAATAGATTTTGTGCTTGCCAGTCTGGTGGCGGCGCTGTTGTGAAACAAAATTTATTGAAAACTACATTAGCTGTATCGGAATTATTATTTGTGTTCCAAAATCTAATCGCTCCTATTTTTTTGGGATAACTAATAGTGTTATCATTTATAATGATTTCTTGTTTAGGATTTATTTCCACATGATTTATATAATCTGATCCATAGATACTTTGTTCACCATTTATATTAGTTGAAGTATTACCAACATTTAAAATAGTGTTATTTTGGCATACCAACACCCCATATCCAAAGAATTGTATACCATTACCTTTGCCGTTTGACACTATATTATTGTAAACTTTACTATTTGTATTACCGCCGCTTATTATTCCCGCTCGTTGCCCATCTATATCTTTTAATCCAAAGTTTGTAACTGTGTTACCAAAGATCAAGCAACCGTTTCTTGCATTTGATAATTGTATCCCGTCCCAACCTGTATT
>JBBRPX010000211.1:0-6374 GCA_038227505.1 Chitinophagales bacterium | reverse complement strand
TTTGTAAAATAGAATAATAACTGCAAAAACCAGTGTTACTGCGTTGGCAATCGTAACGGGCATGTTGTTACTGAATATACCAAATATTAGCCAGAGCAAAGTGCCTGTGGCAAAGAGTGTGTACATTGATAGTGAAATGCTGCCGGTGTTTTTTGTACTAATCGTTTTTATTGCCTGAGGTAAGAATGACGCGGTAGTTAATGCAGCTGCAATAAACCCGGTTATTGTTATTAAATTCTTTTTTGCAAGTTTTATTTTATTAAAAAAGCCTCTCAATAACTTGAGAAGCTTTACTTTGAAACTTTCTTGACAGGTTATTTTTTAATTAAATAGTCCTTTTAACTTATTCCCCATTTCGCCTAGCATTTCTTCTCCTTTTTCTTTCAAACTGCCGGGTATATGCCCTTCAACAAAAGTTGTTGCTTTGTCAAAAATAGTTTCCTCTTTTGCCGCAGGATGTGCTGAAGCTTCAGTTGCTGTTTGGTCATTTATAATATTTACCAAAGAGTTGCCCAACCCCGGAGATTTTTCTTCAGCATAAGTCGCTATAATATTTATGATACCAATAATATCATCTTCGCTAATGTCATACTGGGTTGTAATTTTTTCAATTAACTGTTGCATAATTTTTAATTTTTTTTCGATTTATGAAATTAATCAACCCTTTCTATTTCTACAATCGCCCATCGTTGATTAGGCAAAACCAGTCGATGAATATTTTTGATAAAATATATTTAAATATTTACGACCTCTTATTTAAATACTTTTTTGTTTCGATTAAGATTCGCAACGTTTTATATTTATTAATTTTCTGCTTTTTAAATAAAAAGAAGTTTTGTAAATCTCAACCGAAGTACGTAGTCAGTTGTAAATTATTTTAAAGATTCTATATACAGATAAAATTATTTTAATGAGACTTTAGATTTTATAGATTTATAAAAAACCCCGTATAAATACGGGGTATCAACTAATCATTCTTAAAATATGTATAGAAAGACTATAAAAAAAGAAGGTGAAATTTATTAATGCTTCTTATTAGCTTTATAACGCATGTCTGCCGTACCGTCTTTTTTAAGTGGCCCTGCTGTAGCTGTTGTTTTTGCGGAGTAACGCTTGTCAGGTGTGCCATCTTTCTTTAAAGGTACAGCGCTGTTTACTTTTGCAACTGCTACCGGTTTTACCATCACAGCAGGTTTTGTTACTGCTACCGTTTTAACTTCTTTTTTAGCAGCCATTGGTTTTACTGCAACTGTAGATGTTGTTGTCTTTAACGTTACTACTTTAGCAGGAGCCTTTACTTCAGTAGTTTTTTTAACCACTTGCATTTTTGATCGTTCAGATTTTTTTCCGGCAGGCATGGCTTGGGCGAAAGTTGCGGTGCTAAAACTTATTAGAGCAATCGCTGCGATAATTAATTTTTTCATTTTTGTTTTTTAAGAAACTAGTGATTTAAGTTTTTTGTTTTTATAAATTCTTGAGTAAATATAACGAGCTGAAATCTCTTAACAAGCTAGCAGTAGTTGAATAGGCAAAACCTGTCGGTGAAAAGTGTTTGTTTATTAGAAAAGTATGACTTTGGCAACTAAGCAAAAAAATCAAGTTTAAATACTCCCGCATCTCAATTTTTTAAATTAAAGAACCACTTTTTAAAGCGAACCGTAAAATGCTTTTGCTTCTTTTAAAGCTTCATTACAAATAAATGTTATGGCCGAGATATGTTCCTGAAAACTTTGTTCTGTAAGATCATCGTATTCCATCGCAATTAAGTAGGGGTCTAATTTTTCATTTAAACCCATTACTGAAACGGTTGTTTTTATATTATGCACTAATTGTCTTAAAATAGTAACATCATTGTTTTTCCATGCTTTTTCAATGTCAATTAAATCCAACGATATAACTTCTATAAATTGGCGTGTTACTGTTTTTTCGTATTCAATGTTACCGGCACTCACGTCTTTCATGTATCCCAGATCTATGAATTTATAAACGTTATTGATCGGTTTAAGTGATTTGCCCTTTAGCTTATCAATTACTTTATTTGTTTGAATAAACTGGCTGATCAAACCAAACAAGTGCGTATCTTTTATTGGTTTTGAAATATACTCGTTCATTCCATAGCCGAAGCATTTTTCTCTTTCACCCGCAAGTGCATGGGCCGTTGTTGCAATGATTGGAATTGTCAACTTTAATTCGTTTCGTATTTCCTGTGTGGCTGTATAGCCATCCATTTCGGGCATTTGAATATCCATTAAAATGAGGCTGTATTTTTGAGGATACAATGTTAACATTTCAAGCACTTGTTTACCGGTTGTTACCAAATCAAATTCAATTTGCCATTCTTCAAATAAATGTTTTATCAAACTTTGATTTATTTCATTATCCTCTGCTACCAAAATGCGGGAATTTTTAAAATAAGCAAAGTTGGAAATGTTAGATCTATCCTCAATATTATTTATTAACCCATCTAAAGCAATTTTGTATGGTATGGTAATATGTATGCTTGTTCCTTTGCCTGGCTCACTCTCAGCAAGTATAGTACCATGCTGAAGCAATACCAAATCTTTCACAATTGAAAGTCCAAGCCCGGTGCCACCAAACTTTCTGGTAATGGCATCATCTGCCTGTTCAAAGCGTTCAAAGACTACATTAATTTTTTCTTTTTCAATTCCGATACCTGTGTCTTTAACAACAATACTTGTAATAATGTCATCGTTTTTTTTGCCTGCGTTGCTAACGTGTACAGTGATGTTTCCCTGTTGTGTAAATTTTAACGAATTGCCAATTAAGTTAACCAATATTTGTGTTAACCTGGTAGCATCTCCTTCCAACATATCTGGCAATGATTCATCTACCGAAATGTAAAGTTGTAAATGTTTTTCTTTTACTTTTATTTTAAAAATCGTTTCTACAGATTGTAGCAATGTGCGAATACTAAAAGGAGCAGTTTCAATACGCATCATACCGGCTTCTATCTTGGAAAAATCAAGAATATCATTAATAATATTTAATAAGTTTTCACCTGATTTATCGATTGTTTGTAGGTATTCCTTTGTTTCAACATCCAGCTTTTTCCTTTGTAGCAAGTTCGTAAAACCAAGGATTGCATTTAACGGCGTCCGAATTTCGTGGCTCATATTTGCCATAAAATTTTCTTTAACCTGTGCAGCTTTTTTTTCTTTTTTCTCCGAAATATTCAGGTCGTTTATTAAAATTATCTGGCGGCGTATGGTGTTTATAATATACCAAAATAAGGCACCGGCACTCATTAATACCAAGGCTATAAGAACTGTACTAAACTGCAAAGCTTTTGAACCGCTTTTATCAATTGTGGTCGTTATATTTTTTAACAGTGTTTTTCTTGTACTGTCAATTTTATAAACAGTGGCAGTAATAGAATCTGTTAGCAGTTTTCCTCTTTCTGAAGCAATTATATTTTCTGCTGCAATTTTACCTTCAGCATTAAACGAATCCAGTATTTGATGGCTGATTTTTAATTTTTCATGCACCATGTAATCAAGCTCATCAATATATTTAACTGAGTTGTCATCATCGGAAATTTTCTGTAACTGCTTAAGTTCACCTTCTATTTGCTGGATTTTTTTTTCAAGTCCTTCAATGTGTATAGTATCTTTTGTACTAACAGTTCCTCTTATTTTACTTTCTACTGTAATAATGTCTTTCTCTAAATCTTTTAACTGGTTACTTACTTTAAATTCGTTGAGTAATTTTTCGTTACCTGTAATAAGATTACTTATATTTTTCGATGTATTGTATTGAATAAAAATCAATAACAATGTACCAAGCACAAAGCCTGATAAAATGTAATAGATAAGCCGTTTTGCAGTCATAATAATGTAAAGCTAATGTAAGCTAAAATTTATGGTTGCTGTTTGTTGGAGGTAGTTTTAAGTAGCGGTACAGAAAATAAGCCATTAAGATAATACTGGTTACAATGCCAACAAGAATTAAAGCCATAGTTAGCGTACTCATTCCTACATCAGATAATTTTAAGAATAAAAAAAATAGTACTATCAGTATCATAGTATCTATAAAAAACAGTATGGTGTAAATGATTTTCAATTTAAAATTTTATGATTGGCTCCAGTAGAAACTGGAGCCGTTTTACCAAAACTGACTGCATATGAAAAAATTCATTTTCACTTGTATCAACAGCATAAAAATACTTTGCTCTTTAGTGCAAAGCAAACTACAATCGGCAAAGAGGCATTTGCTGTCGGTGGAAAAGCTGTATTTTAAACGGCGAGTGGTAGTAAAATCGTAGAATAATTTATAGAATATTCATTCTTTTATTTAATGCTGCTCTGTAAGTGTCCGCAACAGGCAAAGATTTACCATTTACTACTAAAGCGCCATCCTGAATGGTATCAATTTTGGCAATAGCAACTATGTAAGATCTATGTACTCTCATAAATTTGTTTGTCGGTAACCTTTCTTCTACAACTTTTAATGTAGCATGTATAGCAAAAAACTTTTGAGCTGTATGCAACTTTACATAATCACCCATTGCTTCGGCAAATAAAATATCATCTAGTTTTAACTTACGAACAACGTTTGAGTCTCTGATAAAAATAAATTCATCATCATTCATTTTTACTTCTAGCGTATTGCTTTCTATTATTTCTCTTGCTTTGTTTATTGCCTGTATAAAACGAGCTGGTGTTACAGGTTTTATAATATAATCTGCAACATTTAGCTCAAATGCCTTTGCAGCATATTCTTTTTTAGATGTAGTAAAAATGATGATGGGTTTTTTATTGCCTAAATTTTTGGTAAGCTCTAAACCTGTCATACCGGGCATTTCAATATCCAACAAAATAATATCTACTTGTTGTCCCTGCAAAAGATTATATGCATCCATAGCGTTTTCACATTCGCCAACAACTGCTAAATCCTTTATCTGACTTGCCAAATGCTTCATGGTAGTTCTGGCAATTTTATTATCATCAACTATCAGGGTTTTCATTTTAAATATTTTTAAATAATTAGGTGAATATAAAATATTTGTTCATTCAATACCTAGGTTCATTTAAGTAAGATAAATTCAAATGTTGTGTTGAAGAGCTAATTCCGAAAATAATTGTGCCTTTATGGTTCCTGCAGATAAAGCTTCCCTTAAATACAAAGCCATACTATGAGGCTAATAAATTTTATTTTTAAATGTTTATCTATAACAATTGCGTTTTTTGTTTGCTTAGTCTTAAAAATGCTAATTCTGTAGTTATGAGAAAATTAACTTCGTTTAGAATTTGCTTTGTGCTAATCTTCATTCTGACCCTATTTGTAATAATTCTTGCGAAAACGGGCGCCAAACCTTTCTGGTTTGTTTTGTTCAACTTCAGAATGAAGTGAACCTTAAAGGACTGATAATTCATTTTTTAAGTTTTGAGATGATGAAATCCCAATGCTTACAGAATTATTAAAATAAAATGGGTTAACTTTTGAAAAAATGGGTCTCAGGATGGGTCAACAACTTATCGACTACCTGAACTTTAAGATCTTCCAATTCTCAACGTAAAGGGCATAAAAAAACCTTTCAAAATTAATTGAAAGGCTTTAAAAGTCGGGATGGCAAGATTCGAACTTGCGACCTCCTGGTCCCAAACCAGGCGCGATAACCGGGCTACGCTACATCCCGGACTTAAACTTAAAATGCCGTAGCGTCATCTTAAATTTCCTCAAAAGAGATCTGCGGAGAGACAGGGATTCGAACCCTGGGTACAGTTTAACCCGTACGACGATTTAGCAAACCGTTCCTTTCGGCCACTCAGGCATCTCTCCTTTTGTAAAGGGTGGCAAAAATACAAGTCTTCGTTTAAATAATCAAATGAAATGTATTTTATTTTAAATTTTTTTTAACCCTCTTCTGTAACTACAATTTATTTCCTTCTTTTGGAAACACAACAACAGGTTTAAATTTTTTGGCTTCTTCAAAATCCATTAGTGCGTATGAAATAACAATAACAACATCCCCTTCTGCACCTTTTCGGGCAGCCGGACCATTAAGACAAACCACACCACTTCCCCGTTTGCCTTTTATTAAATAAGTCTCTATTCTTTCGCCATTGTTTACATTAACCACTTGTATTTTTTCATGCTCTATCATATTAGCAGCATCCATAAGGTCTTCATCAAGGGTGAGGCTGCCTACATAATTTAAATTAGCTTCCGTAATTACAGCACGGTGTACTTTAGATTTTAATATCTGAATCTGCATTTCTAATTTTTTGCAAAGTTGATAATATTTTTCTATTTTGACGGATTTTTAATGATAAAAATTTATATAATAAAACAGCTTTGATAATAAATGTATCTACTAAAAGAATACAGCATTAAGCCAGGATTTGATCAGTTTT
>JBBRPX010000210.1:0-6438 GCA_038227505.1 Chitinophagales bacterium | reverse complement strand
TCAGTTGTTGCAAGCCACAGATTTCCAGAGACATCTTCTTTTATATCATAAATATCCCCGGAAAATTTACTAATGGGAATCGGATAATTTGTGAAAGTAGTATCATTGAAAAAAATTAAACCATTAAAGGCGTCCATGCATCCTATCCATTTGTTGCTGTTTTTATCTATGTGTGCACACAATAAATATGGAGAATATAAATTTGAATTTTGAGGTCTCCAGCTTTTCCATGTATTACTATCCTGATTATACTTACATAATCCTCCAAATATAGTTGTTACCCAAATATTTCCAAAGCTGTCTTCAGTAATACCATGTACATCTCCTCCAACAAAGCCTGAGTTGGAGCTATTATAAAAACTCCAATTTGTATCATTTTTTAATCTAAATAAACCACTTGCATCTTCCCCTATCCAAATATTATTCTTTGAATCAGTAAATGCTGCCCAGCTTATGTTTTGAGAAAATGGAGAAGTATTATAGGTAAACCAAGTGCTGCCATTAAAACGATTTAGCTTATGAAATTTTGACCAGATTATACTCTTTGTATCTATTGTAACGCAAACCTGATTACCGGACTCTATACCTGAATTTTGTGAGTTAAAAAATGACCAGCTATTACCTCTGTCATACTTCATCAATGCGCCTTCGTTTCCTTGATTGAAAGCGGTAACCCATAAATTTTGGAATTTATCGGCTTTAACACACCAAACAATATTTCCCTTCATTGGCGAATTGGACGTATTATAAACCGTAAAATTTACATCGTTAAATTTTGATAATCCTTGACTCGTACCAATCCACTTTATATTTTGGCCGTCAATATAAATGCTTTTTAAACCATTTGATGGAATATTAGAATTTGTTGTATTCCATATCTTCCACATTGGACTTTGTGCATTTGAAAAACTGGAAGTGATATATGTTAAAAACAAAGTAAATAGTATTCGTTTCATAGTGGATGTCATTTCATTTTACAACAAAATAATTTTACTTTAGTAAATGCGTAAATACAAAAGTTAAATAGCATTAATGATTTGTTCTACTACATGTTTTGTTGGAACGACTAGTAAAATTAATTTATCATAACAATAATTAATTCAAATTTTACCGTCTCGCCGTCTCGGTAAGTAAATAAACTTCTGTGAGGGGTTCTTAAGAAAATTTATTAAACATAAAATTCTTTTTTATCAAAATCAACAAATAAATAATTTAAAAATTGAAAATCCTGTACCGAATATTCTTCTCATCAAGTACTCGAAAGGTTGCACTTGAAATATCACAGCACAGGATTTATACCCGGTGATGCCTTACTTTACCTTTGCATCTTATCGAATGTTTGTTTAGTTATCCCATTCACTCCGTTTCTGCCAAGCCACTTTTCTGTGTATCTCCGTTTCCTGTAGTTTTAATGTTTGTATTATTCGAAGAGGACTCTTCCCTTTCGTTTCTATCTTCATTGTTATCTTCTTGATTTTCCGGATTCATTTTATTTTTTGTAATGTCCCAATCTTCTTCTTTATCTGTATTTGTTTTTGAATTCGTTTTCTTTTTATCTTCTTTTAATTCTGTATTATAAGTCTGGTCAGGATAAACTTCATTTCTTTTCTCTACTTCAAATTCATTTTCGTTTGATCTATCAGGATATTCAGGAATTGAATTTGATAAAGAAGTATGGTCGTTCCTTTGTTGAATTTCTAACGTTGAAGCGTCTGATGTATTTGGTGTTATTGGGTTTTGCATTATTGTTTTCTCCTTTTTTGCTTTCAAAAAGCAACTGAAAATGTTTTATTATTAACCTTACAAAAAGCCAAAGACATGCCAAAGAAAGAGTTAAAAAGTGAGCAAATACATTATTTTTTGGAGCAGTTTTACTGACAAATACACTTCTTTATGACAATTCTGACTACGTTTTTAAAAATAAACCCGTTGGAATGTAGAGGAAAAATTTTCTATCGTTAGTGAATACAAATAGATATGTCATAAATGTCGCGAATTGTCAGAATAGGTATACATACCCGTAGTGAAATAATACAATTCGACTATTATTATAAATTTAAAGCATATAAATGAGTTGTTTATTTAGACAACATGGCATGAGAATTGGTGGTAATTGTGGTAGGATAAAAACGAAAACTACCGTTATGAATAAAATATATGTTTTGTTGGTCGAAGACGATAAGTACATGAATCTTACCCTATCAGGATTTCTTCGCGAAGAGGGATATGATATTGTAAGTGCAATCAATGCGCTTGAAGCACTTGATAAAATTCACGATAATAATAAATTATATAATCTTGTAATTTTAGATTATAATTTAGGAAATTTGAGTGGGTTAACAGGGTTGGATGTATTAAAAGAAATGAAAAAGGTAAATCCAGGTGTAAAATCGATCCTGATTACTGCTTACAGTGATAACAAAATTAAAGAAATGGCAAAAAACGCCGGCGTAAATGTTTTTATGAATAAACCATTTATGCTTGATGAACTACTTGATTCTGTCGCTAAATTAGCAAATGACAATACGGCTCAAGCCTTTCTAATATAAAATAAATGGAGAAAAGAAAAATGCAATCAACAAAAAATTATGGAAATTTTACTTATGGTTTCGTAACCGGGGGTTTAATCATTGGAAGCCTTGCCCTTTTATTCGCGCCAAAGAAAGGCAGCAAATTGCGTAAAGATATAAGCAAAGATATTAACAAAGCTAAAAAAGATTTAATGAACACAGCAGGTAATTATTTAAACTCTGCAAAAAATGTAGCCGAGGACTTAATCTCTGATGGTAAAAATACAATTAACGATTTAATGAATTCCGCTGACCAAAACGAATTATTAGATTCTGCAGGAAGATATTTAAACAATGCTATGGATAAAACAGATGATTTAATTACAAAGGGAAAAGTAAAAGTAAACAAGTTTCTGGAGTCAGACGATAAACATAAATCTTCCCACAAAAAGCATGGTAACCATTAAAATATGAGTCTGGAAATCACATTAACAATATTTGAGATACTTTTTTTTACGGCGATGATAGTTTTGGCAATTTATCTGATATTTGCTCTAAAGAAAATTACTGATTCCGTTAAAAACATCGAAAGTAAAATTTCAGAAGTGGCCGATAATCTAAACCCATTGATATCGGATACTTCTGAAGTTATAAAAGACTTAGCAGTCATATCCGAAAATATAAAACAAGATTATAATAAGGCTAGACCTGTAGTTGCAAAGGCAATAAATACAGTTGAAGATATTTCGCACACTTTAGGAAAAGTAAAAGATGGTACTACTCAGGTAACAAAATACCTATTCCCGGTACTTTCCGGTGTTTCAACTGCATTAAAATTTTTACGAAAATAAGTAAATAAAAAATAAATGAAGATATGAAAAAAAATCTAAGCACTTTGTGCTCTTTTGTTTTTATTTCTTTTGTTTCAATTTCACTATCGGGGTGTCAGGTTATTGGTGATATTTTTAAAGCCGGCATTTGGGTAGGAGTTATAATTGTCATAGCAGTATTGGCTTTAATTGCACTAATTATCAAAAGCTTTAAAAAATAGAAACTCCTCATTATTTCAAATAAAAATCTTAAGCCGCACAATTATTTTTTAATTTTAATTGGCGGCTTTTTATTTTTGCCTTCAAATATTTAAAGCTCAATTGCTGTTTCCTCAGTAGGTGCAACCTGCTTAATAAAATCAGAAACTTCTGTACTGGAATACACACCGTAAGCGTCTATTAAAACTCCTTGTGTACCCGAATTAGCCGTTATTGCAAATAGAACGGACATATCATCAGGATTTGAATCACCCTCGAATCTGTATGTCTTATCAATCTTGACATCATCAGAGCCAAAACACTCTTCAGTTTCCTTGCACATAAGTTTACCGTGTGATACTTCAAAATCGTGTATATAATGTTTCTCGCGAAGTCTTGCTATGACTTCTATAACTGTTTTCATTTCGTTATCCATAAAAGAATTAAATTTAGTTTGTTTCAAAATTGTAATCGACATAAACTGCCAGCTAATTATTTATTTGTTTTAAATTTCGCCAATTTTGCTTCTTGTTTCACTCACTTTGTTTCACTCACTGCTGTCATTGCAATTCGTTTTGAAGCTTGGTTGAAATTCCCTTCTTTAACTTTACTATCAACCAACAAAGCGGTTGTATTATCTCTTTTTTTTCGGAAGCTCATCTTTTCATTTTTTATGCTCTTTTTTTATCCTAATGTTCTCTTGAACTTTTTTTAATTGCCGCGTATGTTCTTCATTTAGATAATCGAATTACATTAAATAATTCAATAAACATGCCATCATATATATTGCTAATTACCATAAAATCTTTCTTTATTGCATCAATATCATAAATCTAAATACTTGTGTCACGTCAAGTGTGACAAGATGCGACAAGGTTGTCCTTTTTTTAAAAATAATTGTTTTTACATTTTTTATAGATCATAATCCGTCTGAAATTTTCAATTTTAATATTTCATATAAAAAAAAACCTGACACAATTGCAAAAATCAAATTAAGATTTATGCATTTTTTGTAATAATTTTGAATATTGATTTTGGCACAGTGCTTGTAATTAAGCTTTCTAACGATTTAAAAAATATTAAACTAAACATTAACTAAAAATAAAAGGAGTAATTATGAAATTCGCAAAAATCTTTTCTACTATTTGTATTTTGTTTGCTTTAGTAAATTTTTCTTTAGCACAGACAACTACTTCAACTACAACAACATATAATGGAAAAACTTATGTGTTGGATAAAGAGACATATCCACAGTGGTCTGTAGCACCTACAGGTGGTGTAATATTTCCTATAGCCAGATTAAGTGAATCTTTTAAACCAAACGGTTCATTCGGATTAGAAGTTGGCGCAAAAGTTAATAAAGAAGTTGGGTTCTACGGAAGATTTGGATATTATTTTATGGCTTCATCTATTAGTGGTGCACCTGTTGGAAAGTACCTTGAAGCTACTATTGGTCCAAGATATTATTTCTCAAGTGCTAATGTGAAATCTAAATTATTTGCTGAAGCCGGAATTGGAGCATATACATTTTCACAAGCCAGCTATGTAGATCCGGCAGATCCATCACAAACAGTAATTCCTGAGTTAAACGAAACAAGAGCTGGAATAAATGCCGGGATCGGTGCTTCAATCTTTCTTACTCAGAACGTTAGTTTAATGCTAAAGACAAGATATAATACAATATTTACATCTAATGCAACAACGAGTTTTATAACAGGATCATCAGGTATAGAATTTAGATTCTAAAAATAATTAAATATAATAACTACCGACATAACGAATGGTTGAGTGAAATACAAAAGCATCCTGCAGAACTGCAGGATGCTTTTTTTATGATGCTTTAAAACATATAGTAAAAAAATTTATAAGCCCTTAACAGCTGAAAACTCTGCGCAGCCAAAACATAAAAAACATATCTAAGGTAACTTTATAAATTCGACACAGAACCTGAATTATATAATTCTCAATAAATGGTCATAAATAAACTTACGAATAAAACTGCAATTATTAAGAGCGGGATATTGAGATTGGAAGAAACGTTAAAGTTACTCGTGGTCCAATCTGGAATTATTTACGCATTGTAAGCTTCCCTTCTGCAAAAAAAGTAACCGAGTTAGCATCTATGCTAAGAGCAGCTCAACCTTCTGAATTTGCACTGTATATGTATTTCATTCGCTTGATGATTATTGAATTTCATCGGCAATACTTGAACTAATGATTGGAAATAATAAATGGATAATTTTTTACAAAGCAAACGATTTTGCATTTTAAAACTTATACATTCTATGACAAAAATATATTACGTGTCAGAATTTCAGTCAGAATTTGTCAATGTTGACAATAATTTAAAAATGAAAATAGAAAATTACATCAATTTATCGACTTTTTCTTTCGTGCCAAATGGCACACCGTTTGAATATATTAAGAGTAGAATATGAAACTTGTAAAAATTAAATTCATTATTAAAATTTAAAAAATAAAAGGAGGGCAAAATGCTCTGGACAATTGCAGTTATACTACTTGTTTTATGGGCTTTAGGTTTAGTTACCTCATTTACCATTGGTGGTTTTATCCACATACTTTTAGTTCTTGCAATAATTACAATTTTGATTCGACTAATCCAAGGTCGAAATGCAGTTTAGACACATCTTTTATCACATCTAATTTCCCACATATGCCTGCTAAAAGCCACAGATTTCTAATCTGTGGCTTTTTTATTTTAAGTAAATTCTGTGACAAGTAAATAATAGATTTGAATAATTTTGACATATTTGACATCAATGTCGTAGTGAGCTATTAAAAACTTTCGTTTCGGGCAGTTTTTATAAGACCGTAACGGCACACATATTGAAATATGTCATTGTAGAAAGAGATATGACAATAATTGATAGATTGAATAT
>JBBRPX010000209.1:0-6509 GCA_038227505.1 Chitinophagales bacterium | reverse complement strand
TTAAAACCAATGATAACACTTGGCGAGCCCGGAAATGTAGCGCCGTATGCATTAAAATTAGGAGTAGATAATTGCATTTCGTACCAGATTGATGGAAGGTTTAAACCAAGGTGAGGATCGCTACAAAGAATCGGCGCACCACTTTTTGTTTTAGTACCATTAACTGCCCAGTTGTTACTACCGTTTGCAGGGTTAGGTTTTTCAAATTCTTCCACCGCAACGAATCCTTTATTCAGGTACAAAGAATCTACGTTTGGCGGCGCAATAGGTTTCATTGCAGGCGCACTGTAAACTGTGCCTTTCGGAATAATTGGATCCAGCGAATCCTGAACCGACGGATACAGCAAATCAAAATCAGCCTTTGTAAAAAACTGTTTTGCATTTGTCATTTCAAAATCAATATCATGCGCAGCAAGGTCGTTGCTCATCAATTTTAAAAAAAGTGCAATTTTTAAGTTGCTCCATTTTTCAGGTTTAATACCTAGTAATTTATACTCGACTGGCAAGGTGCTTTCGGTTAATGTATTTATATAAGCGTTTACTCCTTCAGTATAGGCATCGCAACTTGACTTTGTAGTTTCATTCTGCTCCATTTCTTTCACTGCTATTTCAGCAGCGTAAACCATTCCAAGTCTTCTAAATTCCTGGTCATGTTTTAAGGCAACTTCGCCAACCATTTCAGCAGCACGCCCTGCTGCCACGTTTGTTTGCAACTCCATTTGAAACAACCTAAACTTTGCATGCAAATATCCCTGTACAAAATATACATCGTTTTCCTGTTCTGCAAAAACGTGTGGCACCAGTTTCTCATCAAAATAAACAGATGCTTTTCCCTTAAGTTCTGGAAACTTTAAGTCCGCCGAAAAATTCTTATCGGCAGGCTCGGCGTTTTGCCACAACCCATGTTGCGGCGATAATAAAGTACCAAGCGGTGCCGGCGCTACCAGTTTTGTATTTAAAACAATTATAAGCAGTATGGTGAATGCCGCAGAAAATAGTAGTGGTAAAATGCGCATATAAAATATTGTGCCCGTAATTTAGAGTTTTTTAAAATACAATGCGAAAAGGTTTTTTGAACGCCGGCAAATTCTCATGTTTCAACATTGGTCCCGCTTTACGCTATTACTCCGGCACAAAGCCACACACAAACCTTCACCGGGGTAGCCGCTGCAACCTGCCTTTGCCGGTAAGCAGGTCGGGCGTAGAACTTCAACTTTTTATCTTTTTTCGACATTTTTTACCAGCACTACGGTGTTATCTTTGCAAAAAAGTGAGAGACTGAATGGAAAATATTGATGTAAAAAATATTCTTGGATTGCAATTACCTACAGATCCCCGTTGGGTAAACCTTGCAGAGATGCAGCTGGAAGAAATATTGACTGACCACGCTTACTGCGAACAGAAAGCAGCAACAACTTGTATAACGCTCATTCAAAAAAATTCAGAAAAAGAATTATTGGTAGAAGAATTAAGCCCAATAGTTACAGAAGAATGGGGACATTTTAGGCAGGTCCTCGCAGAATTAAAGAAACGAAACTTAGTTTTAGGCAGACAACGCAAAGATGTTTATGTAAATGAACTTTTAAAATTTATTATAAAGGGCGGCAGCAGAGATCAGCATTTTCTTGACCAGATGCTAATTATGGCATTAATTGAAGCCCGAAGCTGTGAGCGTTTTAAAAGATTAAGTGAGGGTTTAGATGATGAATATATGCGCAAATTTTACCGAAGATTTATGGAAAGCGAAGCCGGGCATTATACCATGTTTATAAACCTTGCTGAACATTATTTACCCAAAGAAATGGTAAGAAAAAGATGGAAGGAATGGCTTGCACACGAAAAAGAATTGATGAACAGTGTGGAAGTAAGAGGCGATAGAATTCATTAAAATAATATTTTGTGCGCTACATTAAAAATTCTTTTCTTAATTTTATAATACAATGATACAAACAACTTATACTTATTATTATTGCTACCAGCACACGCCGGCAGATTGATATTTGTATAATTATTATATTCTTTGCCGGCCTGTAGAACAGGCCGGTTTTTTTATACTTAAAAATAAATGATGATACAGCATTACAAAAGCTATACCCCCGAGCAGCAATGGGTTTGGAAAGAGCTTTTTATCAGGCAACAAAAAAACCTGCTACAAAAAGGCACTTCGCTCCACAACAACAGTATTGATTTACTTGCTGATATTTTCAACGCTGATGCCATACCAAAACTAAAAGATTTCTCCAATGCTTTGCTGGAGCGCACCGGCTGGCAAATACATATTGTGGAAGGCTTTATACCTGCCACAGATTTTTTAACCCTGCTTGCTGATAAAAAATTTGCAGCAAGTACTTGGCTTAGGCAGCCCGAAGAACTGGATTATTTAGAGGAGCCAGATATGTTTCATGATGTGTTTGGACACTTGCCAATTTTATGTGATGAAGCTTATGCAGTTTTCGTACACAAGGTTGGTTTGCTTGGTAAAAATTATTCTTTTTCACCTGAATGTGTAGATTTAATAGAAAGGTTTTATTGGTACAGCATAGAGTTTGGGCTGGTAAAAGAAAACAATGAAATTAAAATCTTCGGTGCTGGCATTATCTCATCTTATGGAGAAAGCAACAGGATTTTTGAAAATTCCTCAGTAGAAATAAAAGAATTTAATTTAGAGGAAATACTTTACTTACCATTTGATAAAAGCAGCCTGCAGCCAACTTATTACGTGGCAAACAGTTTTAATGATCTTTATAAATCTGTAGAAGCGTTATCCGTTATTCTGGAAAAGACAGTTGAAAAAGAAAAAGTATTAATGGTTTAGTCCATTGAAAAATTGAAGTTCATTAGAAAAATTGAGGTACGGATATTTTTGAGAAAGTGCAACAACTTTCTCAAAATTTGTTTGTAAAAACTTTTTGTGTGATATTGATGTAGGATTAAATGGTTTGTGGTTTACAGCGGCATTTATCTCATTTATTTCCTTCATTATTATCTGCGATGGCTCGTCTATTACTGCAGGAACAAATTTTCCCCAAACATAATTTGTAGCTGCATAATTTGGGTGTACTAGGTCTTCAGCAAAAAAACGGTAATCTCTTAAATCGTCAATAACCAGTTCGTATGCAGGAAAATAAAAACTATTGCTTTCGTTTGTAAGTTCATGCACTGCTTGTATTAGCGCAGCTTTGCTTCTGTTGTTTTCTATAAAACCTTCTCTTAAATGCCTCACAGGACTTATGGTAAAAATAAATTTCGCTTTTGAATTTATGGCTCGTATCGCTTCTTGCATTTCTTTTAAAGCAGCAGCAATTTCTATTGATTTAAGCAATCTTCTATTAAATTTATCAGTTGGAATTTTATGGCAATTTGCTGCAACGCTTTCGAATTCATTTTTTTGCTCAACATCCTTCCATTCATAAACAAAGGCAGAGCCAAGGGTAATTAAAATCCAATCAGCAGTTCCAATAAAATCTTTAGCTGCTTTGCGCTCTAAATTTATATTTTGTAAAGCCTGTAATTTTTCAGGATGAGAAAATCTTGTATGGTGCTCTCTGCTTGCCCACAATTCGTTGTAAAAGAACAAATCGTCTTCTTGAAAAACTTTGTCGTTTGTATAACTTTTTATTGCCTTCGCAATACTTATTGGGTTAAACAAAATACCATTAGGGTTTTCAATGGTTTCAAATTTGTACGCTGCTAACTTTTTACCTATTTGTTCAGTAAAGCAAGAGCCTACCAACAGCAAAGAATCTGATAATTTTATTTTTTCAGAAAAAGGTTTGGGTGTAAACTCGGAGCGGAATTGCATAAAGTAAGTCTTTTAATAAATTAAAATCAGCGTGTAAGTTAGGCTAAACAAAAATTTGACTTGCCATTCTGCTGCATTCTTGCAAAGCGGCTTCATCAAAATGTATTTGTTCTCCTCGTTCGCTAAAATACTGCAGCATAACTTCTGTATCCATATTACCTACCAACTCATCCCCCGACATTGGGCAACCACCAATTCCTTTTAACGCTGAATCAAAACGCTTACAACCTGCATTTAATGCAGCTTCGAGTTTTGCAATACGGTTTTCAGGTGCTGAGTGCAAGTGAACACCGAGCTCTATATGTTTAAAGATGGGCATTATCTTTTCCATCAAAACACTCACTTCATTTGCTGTTCCTAAACCCACAGTATCTGCAATCGAAATAATTTTTACACCAAGTTCCTCAATTTGTTTTGTGCGCTTTATTACAATTTCGTCATTGTATTCATCGCCATAAGGGTTGCCAAACCCCATAGAAATATAAACAACCAATTCTTTATTGTGCTGTACACAAAGGGCTTGAATTGCTTCAACCCTGCTTAAAGATTCATCAACTGAGGAGTTTGTATTTCGTTGTTGAAAGGTTTCTGAAATGGAGAAAGGGAAACCCAGATAATTAATCTTATCAAATTTTATAGCATCAACAGCACCACGCTCGTTTGCAATAATTGTCAATAACTTTGTATTGCTATTTTTTGTTTCGAGGTTATTAATTACATCTTTAGTATCTGCCATTTGGGGTATTGCCAATGGCGATACAAAACTTCCAAAATCCAATGTGTCAAATCCAACCTTTAATAAATTATTTAAGTATTCAATTTTTTTTTCGGTCGGTATAAAATGCACCCAGCCTTGCATAGCATCTCGTGGACATTCAATTAATTTTATTTCACTTGCTGTAATGGTGTTTGGCATTTTTTACAATAATTTCTACTTTCTAGCTAATAATTTGCTTTGGCTTTTGTTTTCTAATCAAACTATCTGCAGGGTATTGCGCTTTTATAGAATCTCTCAAATTGGTTACCCAACTTTTAATACCTGCTTTTTGCAACTCAGTAAGTTTTTCATCTCTATGTATAAACGTGTAAGATTCTATTGGCATTTCATCTTCTTGCACCTCACCATTTAGTGCTTCCAATTTTCTGTATTGCTTTCCAATGCTGTAAGATGCAAATTCATTAAAATTTAATTCTTTTTTTCCTTCCTTAACATGGTCTGCTAAAAACCAGGCACCCGGTTGCATATTATTGTACCATGGATATTTAGTATTGTTACTGTGGCAATCATAGCAACTCGCTTTTAAAGTAGCTTGTACATGTGCAGGTATAGCGTACTTATTGGCTATATCATTTGGCTGCGCAGCATCTAAGATATTTTTTGCAGGTCGTACAAATTGGATTGCGATAAATGCGATTAGCATCAAAACTAAAAAGCGCTTTAAGAAAATCTTCATTTTAGATGTTTAATCTTGCTAAGTTAGCGAACAATTATTTCAATTGATTTTCTATTCCCTTAACAGTGTAACCTTGTTTCCTTAACAAATCTATCAATCCATCTTTACCAAATAAATGGGCAGCGCCAACTGCCATAAAAATATTATTTTTTGGTAAAATAGTTTCGAGTTGCTTCACCCAGTTCACGTTCCTGTTTTTTAAAAGGGCATCATTGTTTTCTCCATCTGAAAATGTTTTGTCATTTACAATTGCAACCAAACTATCTGTTTGTTGGTTCTTATAAGTATTCACCATTTTATTGAAGTACACTTTGTATTTATTCATACTGTCAATACTCTTTAATAAATCTTTGGCTTGCACACTGTAAGGAATGCTGTCAAATATGGAAGACTGAAATTCGATCGTTTCAAACCCCAAAATTTCTTTTTTTTCTTTTTTTGCAATTGTCATTAATTCCATCTCCACACCACTCGGAGTCTTGCATGGCATCATACGTGGGTACAACATTGCAGAAAGCATCATTGGTTTCATCTTATTGAAAAAACTCAGGTTCATTTTAAGAGAATCTTTGTAATACTTCGTCAGTTTTTGCAATTCTTCTGTTGTATATAAATCATTCAAAGTTTTATCTTTCATATTCATAAAAAACATACCGCCTAGAGTGTTTTTAGGGTCATCCAAATCCATTTCAAAATATACTTCTTGCGATGCCTTTAATGCAGTTTGTAAGTTCTCACTAAACTGTATATCATCTTTGCATAAAATATGAACCGTACCAAACATATAGCTTGCTTGTTTTAAACCGTTACCTGATATTTCCCAAAGCAAAGTATTGTTGTCTTTGCTTGCAGCTAGTTGCGTAATTTTTTGTGCTTTGCAGCTTTGCACAATAAAGAGAGTAGAAAATAAATAGATTAGTAATTTCATTTTTTTAAAAGTTGTGTGTTTTGATTTTTTACCACAAAGAGCACTAAGTCAAAATGCACAAAGAACACAAAGTTTGTTCTCGGTCTATTCTTGTGTCCTTTGTGAAACCTTCGTGTGCTTTGTGTTTAAAAAACCTTTAATAGTTACCAAATCCTGCCCGGGCCAACACCTCATCCACTCTCCTCTCCACCTTCTCATCCAACACCAAGACCGGTGCATTGTGCGGTTTTATTCTAGCATCAAAAATAACCGAACTACAGCCCCAATGCTTGTTTTCTGTAAAACTATTTACGCCATAAATATCATGCGATGGATTACAGCGGGT
>JBBRPX010000208.1:0-6525 GCA_038227505.1 Chitinophagales bacterium | reverse complement strand
ATAATGCAAACTTTCTGCCCAAACCCTCACAGGCACTCTTTCGCAACTTGCCAAACAAGAAATAAAATTAGAGGGTTTTAATGGGTTAAAAACCTATTCTATTGCAAAAACTACCACAGACGAAAAAGGAAATTTTTCACTTTCCTATACCAAGGCAGATGTTGGTGTTGGCTACCTTATATCGGCAGATAACAAGCCAATGCTTGTTATTTTGAGCGGTGAAGATGTTGCACTCACAGGTGAAGCCTTGAGCGCTGTAGAAACCATTAAAATAACCAAAGGCACAGAAAATATAGCCTTTGAAACCTACGCAAAAGACCACCCAAAGCGGGAGCAAGCCTTGAGTGCGTGGTTATATTTAGAAAAAATGTATAAGGCAGATCCTTTATTTGCCACTCATAAAACACCTGCACAAGCCATTATCAACGAAAAACAACGCATCAACCAAGAAGATGCCGCTTTTTTAGCTGGTCTGCCAAAAACAAGTTATGTAAGTTGGTTTTTGCCTACACGCAAGTTGGTAAGTTCGGTATCAACCGTGGCGCAATATCGCCCAGAGGAAATACCAGCAACTTTTGCAGCGTTTCGCAATTTGGATTATACCGACCAGCGTTTGTATAAAAGCGGTTTGTTTAAAGATGCTATTGAAAGCCATTTTTGGTTGTTAGAAAACAGCGGTAAACCATTAGATTCGGTAGTTGCAGAAATGAAAATTTCTATTGATGCGATGATGAAACACTTGGTAAAAGACAATAAAAAACTAAATGAAGTAACCAATTATTTATTTGATTTACTCGAAAAGCACAGTTTGTTTCAAGCATCAGAATATTTGGCAGTAAAAGTTTTAAACGAAGAGAGTTGTGTTTTAGAAACAGATCTGGCCAAGCAATTAGAAACGTATAGAGCCATGAAAAAAGGCAATACCGCACCCGATATGGTTTTTGACAAATCGTTATTTGCTAAACCTGCGCAAGCCATCAGCAAATTATCTGACTTACAAAGCAAATATACATTAGTGGTTTTTGGTGCAAGTTGGTGCCCTAAATGCAAAGAAGAAATTCCGGAAATTGCCACTTTTTATAAAAAGTGGAAAAAAAACATAGAAGTTGTTTTTATAAGTTTAGATGACGACAGAAAAAGCTTTGTAAATTTTACAACAAGTTTTCCGTTTCCGTCATACACCGATTTAAAAAAATGGAACAGTAAAATTGTAACCGATTATTATGTTTTTGCCACACCCACCATGTTTTTGCTAAACGATAAACGAGAGATTGTTTTGCGTCCTTCGTCGGTAAAGCAAGTAGATGCTTGGGTAAAGACTTTTGTTGGAGAATCCAAAAAGTAGTTTATAAGAGCATTAATTTAGGTTATAAGTAGTATTAAAAAGTCTACGGTGAATTTTAGGAAGCGGTATGAAAATTGTTTTTAAAATTTTCGTTAATTATTATAATTGTGCCAAAAAATTGAGTAAATTTGCACACGTTAAAATCAAGCAGGTTTTTTATTCCATAACAATTTGTGAATTAAGCTAAATTTTGATAGTTAATTTCAGTGAATTTTTGGGTAAAGTCAAAATTTACGATGCCGTCGTAAAATGCGAAACTATTCTGGAATCATTCAACGTACTGATGCACGAATTGAAAGGTCATAGATTTGACATTCGTTTAGAAGAATAAATAAAGTGCGCAGTTTTCAGTATTCAGTATTCAGTCACAGTATTCAGTCGCAGTGTTCAGTCACAGTTCTTTGCCTCGGTTGGTCATCGATAAATTATAAAAGAGTCACAAACCAACGCACAGCCGAGGCTTGGTCTTTGACCAGCCGACAAAGCCTAAACAACCTTAACCGAAAATAAGTTTTATTTTCAACAAATGAAACAATCATACGCACAAGAATGGCCACAATTTTTTACAGCTACAATACAAGAATGGAAACATTTATTAGGACAAGATGAATACAAAAATATTGTTGTGGATGCGCTTAAGTTTATTGTAGCCGAAGACAAAGTTGCCGTAAATGGATTTGTTATAATGAGGAGTCATATACACATAATATGGCAAGCGAAAGGAAACAACAGCATAAAAAAAATACAAAATAGTTTTATAAAACATACTTCAAAATAGTTTAAAAAACTTTTAGAAAAAGATAATAATTTAAAAGCGTATGAAGTAAATGCTATTGATAGAAAGTATAATTTTTGGCAAAGAGATTCTCTAAATATTGAATTGTTTTCAGCCGAAGTATTTAATCAAAAATTGAATTACATTTACTTCAATCCTGTAAAAGCAGGTATTTGCAATTTGCCTGAGGAGTACTATTTTTCTTCTGCTTTATTTTACGAAAAGGGTATAGATTATTTTGGATTTATACAACATTATTTGGGATAATAATTTTTGTGAATCGGGTAGTATCTTCCCTAGGGTTCAATATGAAATGGGTCGGCTGGTCGCAGACCAAGCCTCGGCGTCTCACGAGAGTGGAGATTTACCAACGAAGGCAGGGGAGCTTTTTTTTTGAACTTGTTGCGAAATTGTGGTAAAGTGTAAATTATTTAGTATATTTACGCTAAATTAATTTAGCTATGATAGAAAGATTAACTTTTAAAGAATTTAAGACAAGGTTTAAAACTAATGAAGATTGCTTAGCATATTTAGTAGCGTTGAAATGGGGTGCTGGCTATAAATGTTCGAGATGTAAAAATGAGACATATTGTAAAGGTAGATTGTAGTACTACAGGCGTTGCACCAAATGTGACTACAGCGAATCAGCTACAGCAAACACACTTCTACATAGATGTAAAATAAATATGCTTAATGTGTTTGAGTTTATTTATAGAATTAGTGTTAGAAAGAAAGGGATGTCGAGTTGCGAATTATCTAAAGAGTTTAGTTGCCAACAAAAAACCGCATGGTTACTGAAAGCTAAACTACAGCAGGTAATGAAAAGTAGTGAGCAGTATGACTTAACAGGTCAAGTTGAGGTAGATGAGTTTTTAGTGGGTGGGGTTGAAACCAATAGTCGCGGCCGTAGTCATGGAAAAAAAGCATTGGTAGTATTGGCCATTGAAAGAGTAATTGATAAAAAGGGCAACGAAACAATAGGCAGAGCCTATGCAAAAACAATAGACAATTCCTCAACGAAAAGTTTAGAAATAATATTTGAGAAACATATTTCCCAAAAAGCCGCAATAACAACGGATAGATTGGCAGGCTATTTGCTATTACATAAAGAATGGAATATGACTCGTAAACTTAGCGAAAAAGGAGAAAATTTTAAGCAATTGCATACACACATAATGAACATAAAAGGATGGTTAAGGGGTATTCATCATCATTGCTCAAAAGAGAGATTGCAAGATTATTTAAATGAGTATCATTTCAGATTCAACAGAAGAAATAATCTAAAAACTATTTGTGATAAATTAATACAGAGAATTATGTTGCAAAAACCAATGCCGTATGCAATGATAACAAAGGAATGAGAACTATCTACCTAATCCAAAAAAATATTTCAGAAACATGTTTCAAAAAAAGCAACAGTAAAAACGGATGGATATGTATTTTATAATATGCCAATTTAACAACATTAACTAAACAATTTTAATAGAAAACTTAGGAGAGAAAAAACCACTTTCTCCGACAACAAAACTCCAATTTACACATCATTAAATTCTAAAAAAATGACAACAATATTTCCCGCCCCCCCCCGTAAAAACTGCGTTGGTATGTCAATTTCAATATAACTCTGTTGGAGGTGTTGACCTTGATTTAGTTGAAACAACTGGGGTTACGCTAACAAGATTATCGGGGGACGCTCGATTTGTTACAACCGCTAGCCCTATTAGTTGCAACCCAAACAAACCCAAAGGCGAAATTTTCGGAAATGAGATGTTAATTTTTTATAATGCTCTTTTAATTTAGAAGCAATATTACAATCAATATCATCTTTAGCGTGTTCCTAAATGCACCGCCTCTTTTGGAATCTTTTTTTATAACAAAAAAATCACAATGAAAAAAATGTACGATTACCCAAAAATTCTGCTTACACTAGCAGTGTTAATTGGTTTTGCCCAGCTTGCACGGGGGCAAGGCAACCACGTATTTGCAGGATCAGAATCAGTTAACTTTGGTGTTATTGATTTAGCCACCCCTGGTGGTCAAACCTGGAGTACTGACAGAAGTGCAACACCAGGTTATTTTAGTGCCGTAGGTACTGCTACTTTTACTACCCCTACCGATGCAGCCAATGTAAATGGTTATGTAAAGCATTACACCAATGCCGCTAACCAAGGCTTTACTTTTCCGGTAGGCACTGGTGCTGATTTACGTACCCTTACTACAAGTGGTACTATACCTGCTAATGCAGTAATTGCAACTGCTTGGATTGTGGGCGACCCATCTACCACCAATGATCCTACAAATACTGGTGCAGCAGGTGGTAGCCACTCTATTGGAAGCTTTGGTGCTGGTATACTTTCTGTATCTTCTGTAGGGCAGTGGGACTGGCAAGATATTGCTGCTAATGCAGCTGGCACTACAGTTACGGTAAGCATACCTGCTATTACCAACCCCAGTGCCACAGCTGCCGTTTTACGCTTAGTAGGGTGGAATGGTACACAGTGGATAGCCATTGGTACCGCAGGTGCAACTGGCATTACCGAAGGGAGTACTTTATCTGGCACTATACCTGCCGCTGGCATTAGTGCCATAGGTATTGGTGCTACTACTAATGTGTTACCTATTACAATTGCAAGCTTTACTGCTGCCAATAGTAACTGCGCTGCCAACCTAAGTTGGATCACATCGCAAGAAATAAATGCTGCCAATTTTGAAATAGAACAAAGCACCAATGGCACCACATTTACCAAGTTGGCAAGCGTAGCTGCCAAAGGCCTAAGCAATGGAGCCAGTTATAGCTACAATGCAGCACAAGACCAAGGCACAGCTTACTACCGCCTCAAGTTGGTAGATAAAGATGGCACTTACAAATACTCTGGCATAGTTAAAACATTGGTTAACTGTAGCGGCGAAAACTTCTTTAGCGTGTACCCTAACCCGGTAAACAACAAAACGAGTATGCTTACCGTTAGCTATAAACTTACCTATAAAGGCAATGCAAACATTATAGTAACTAATACGATAGGGCAAAAGCTGGTAGTAAAAGCCATTTCAGCAACTGGGGTTACCCAAACAGCAACTTTACCTATCGATACAAGAGTGGCTACCGGTATCTATTTTATAACTATAGTAGATGCAAATGGCAACAGATTGGTAGAAACTGAAAAAATAGTAAAACAGTAACTAAAAAAAATGTCTTTAGCAATTAATTATCTAAAATTTAAAATTTAAAAAAATGAAAAAGATAATTTTATTAGTGGCACTTATAACCACATGTTTCATGTCGTTTGCCCAACTAAAAGTAGGAAACAACCCTACAACAATAGCTGCCTCCGCAATGTTAGATGTAGAGAGCACCACCAAAGGTTTATTGCCTCCACGGATGACAACCACCGAAAGAGATGCAATCGCATCTCCGGCAGCAGGTTTAGTTATCTACAACACTACCATCAATTGTTTAGAGTATTACAATGCAACAATTTGGGTTAGTAATTGTGGGCCTTCAAATTATACCAATGGTACTGTATTTTGCGGAAGCCCTACTACTGTGGTAGATGTAGTAACTGCCACCGGTAGAACTTGGATGGACAGAAACCTTGGTGCAGCCCGTCAAGCTACCAGGAGCGACGATGCACCTTCTTTCGGAGACCTATACCAATGGGGACGCCGCAGTGATGGCCACCAATGTAGAATATCGCCGGTGACTGCAACTGATGCAACAGAAAACACTGATCTTAGCACGCCGCACGGCTACTTTATACCGGTTTCCGGGGTGCCACAGGACTGGCGTTCGCCGCAAAACGGTAGCTTATGGCAGGGCGTAAGCGGCGTTAATAACCCATGTCCAGCAGGCTATAGGATACCTACTGCTACTGAGTTTATTGCGGAAGCGGCGACGTGGTCAGGAGGTGCGGGGTCATTAGGTGGTTTTGGATCGCCATTGAAATTACCAACGTCAACGACCCGATCAGCTTCGACAGGGGCGTACGTTGGGGCAACCGGACGATATTGGACGAGTGAACATCCGTTTTCCTTTCCATACCTTACGTATGCTTATGATTTACAAGTGGGCTATGCCCAGAACTTTGGGCGAGCGGAGGGGTTCTCGGTCCGTTGCATTAAGGATTAGGCCCGATAGCTATCGGGATTGATTAGCGAAGCGATTTGAATAATGAGCCACCAAAGCCTGGTAAGGTCAGGTATGGTTTGCAAGAGGTAGGGTTGCCGTGGGTAACCCTACAGCAAGGCTAACAAGCCCCGGCACAGTGTATCCCACCGGCGAAGTGCATCAACTACCAATAGCAAGTTGAATTAATTTTGCTATTAGTTATTGTTGTTGAGTATAAAATTTTGCGGAAGTAATTCTTCTATTTTATTAATTGGATGTGCCGGTATCTTGCGCAGTGTT
>JBBRPX010000207.1:0-6580 GCA_038227505.1 Chitinophagales bacterium | reverse complement strand
GAATAAAAAAAAGCGATTAAGTAAAAATTGTATTTTACCTAATCGCTTTAAAAAAACTTTTATAAAAACAACTACTTTTTCAGTGCCCTCGATTTATCTGTGGCTTTTTTTGTGTCGGGATGATCTTTTTTACAAGGTGTTTAAGAAAGCTTTAATGTATTCCAACGACCTTTTTACAGGCATAACAAATACAGTAGCTGAAGGACTTGTTCCATTTAATGTTGTGGTTGTTTGTTGAGTTCCCAAATAATAATCCCCCGCCTGTTTAGATATTACTACAATGGTTACAGGCCTATTTACCGGTAAAATCGGAGAAATAAATGTACGCAATGCAACGTTTGGCTTTAATCCGGCAACACAGGTTTCATCGTTGAAAGAAACATAACAAGTAGTATTGGTATTGGTATAATTAGGGGGAAGTTTTACCATTAATATTGTTTGTGCAATGCTTGCTACTTCCATAAAATGTGCCGTTTGCACATGCTGGGTTTTGTTGGTTTGAATTTCATAACCCGTTGCTGTAATCCCAGATTTATTAAATGCTGTATCTGTATTAATGATCCAGTTAAAACCATTAGAAGAATCGGAAGAAGCATTAAAAATTCTATTGTATTGAAAAGGGTTTGAGGCATTGAACTTAATAGTTATCTTATTACCCTGTGCAATAGATAGATTTTCGCCATTGTTTTTCAAATTTAGATAAACAGCACCACCACTTACCAACAATTTATCATTGCTGGTTGTAGGCATATCATTGGCAATATAATCTCCTTTTTTTATAGCAAGAAGTGTTTGCCGTTGCACTAGCCCGCTTGTTAAAACACTACTATTTTTTACCAGACTATAAGGAGGAATCGTTAACGAAATAACACCTGTCGAAAATGTAAAGTTTGGATTACTGTAAGAAAAACTATCTGTAACCTTTGCCAGCCTTAAATCACTCTTTAATGAAAATACCGGTGCATTTGAGGGTACATTATTTTGCCAAACAGTGTCAGCAATTATTTGAAAATTATCAGGGATAAAAGCATCAACATTTTTTTGACAACTGCTATAAGCAATTAGCATGATTGTGCAAGAAATGATGTATATAAATGTTTTCATGGTCGTAGTATATGTTGTATAGATACTTCTTGTAAATAAAATGTTGCCTACACTAAAAATCCATCCTAATGCCTAATCTTACTCCCGCGGTATGAAACTTTTCTTTAAGCGAAATCTCGGGTTTAGTAGCAGGCGACAGGGATAATCTTATATATGGCTCCGCCATTAAATGAATCTTATCATTTAATTTATAATAAATAGATGCGGCCCCAATAAAACTCACGCCTGCTTTTGTTTTATATTGATAAACTGATGTTGACTTGTCAGATGAAATATCTACAGCTGTTCCATTTTTATCTAATACAAATCCTTTTTGAGAGCTGTGAATATTGATCATGGCGCCCATATTTATATTGCTGTGTATCCTTCCATTGCCTAGTTCATAACCTATAGAAATAGGAATGTCAATGCTCTTGTATTTGTTGGTGCTTGTTTTATAAAGTGTACCACTTTGTAAGTAAGTTCCGGTAGTATCTCCATTACTGTTTATTATGTAAACGTTTTGTATAATTCTTCCTTTTTCAGAAGTAAACTGTTCGTTTATCTGGCTGTAGTTTAAACCGGTTCTAAAACTCATGCCGCTTCCAAAAACCCTTGTGTATCTTATTCCGGCGCTGTAAGCAAAAAGATATTTCACACTTGCTTTTCTTTGTTGTAAATACACTGAATTTGCTGTGTCAGATAAGCTCCTAAAAACATAGTCAGGCCCGCCATAAACTTCTACATATCTTTTACTACCGGCCGCGTTTTTCTCTACTTCGGGGCAAGGTATAAACGGACTCTTAGGTAATTTTCTTAATTGTAATTCAGGGTTAAAAAAACTGCTCTTTAAAAGAGAAACATTAAATATTTGTCTGTTAATTATGTTCTCCTTACTATTTTCTAACCCGGTAAGAGATTCGCTTCCCATTTTATTACTAAAGCTTTTAGATTGAAATACATTTTGGGTTTTATTTAAAGTAGTATTCTTTTGCAAAACCAATGGAACAATTTTAGCAATTGATTGTGCTAGGGTTTCCTCGTTATTTTCTTCTGTAATCTTATTTTTTTGAGCAACTTCAACGGTCGTACTTTTTTCAGAGTTGTTATTTATCGGTGTTATTGTAATGGTTTTATTATTATTAAAATAGAAAGAAATACCGGCACCCGTTAGCAAAACAAGCCCAACTAAAAAGCTCTTTGTTGTGTTATTAAACCAAAAGCCAACAGGTTTTTTTCTGTCTTTTTTTGCCATGATATTATCCCAAATATGTGGTGGCACATCTGGCCTTGCATGGGCCATTTGTTCTTTTATGTGGGTATCAAATAAATTGTTCTTCATACTGCAACTTTTTGTATTTGTATTATTTCTCTCTGTAACATTTGCCGGGCTTTCACCAACTGGCTTCTGCTTGTGCCCGGCTGTATACCTAGCATATTAGCAATTTCGTCGTGTTGAAAACCTTCAATAACATATAAATTGAAAATGATCCTGTATCCGTCAGGTAAATTATGTATTAATACAAGCAGGTCCTTCTCTGTTAAATGATTAAATGCAGGTACATCATTGCCATCGGGCACTGTGGTATCTTTCACCTCATCAACGGAAAATTCTTTTGTGTAACGGCTAACGGTATACTTTTTTAGTGCAGTATTTACTACCACCCTTCTCATCCATCCTTCAAAAGAACCTTCCCCCTTAAACTGACCAATTTTCTTAAATATTTTTATAAATGAGTCTTGTAAAATATCTTCAGCATCTTCTTTATTGCGTGCATAACGCAGGCAAACGCCCAATAAAGGTGAGGCATAACGATTGAAAAGGCTTTTTTGGCAAAGCGCATCATCTTTTATGCAACCTTTTATTATTTCAATATCTGTCAATATTTTGGGGTTGATAAGCCTTGTTTACATGTAAGATACCTGACACAGTCTATCTGCTGCCTCATACTAAATGTACAATTAATATTAGTTTTGTATATATAGCGTAATAGGTAAATTAAAATTGTGTTTGTTTAAATTAAACTTTTAGGTGTGTACTTTGCACTTTAATAAACTCATATGGATTTTGAAAAGAAAATAAGGATACTGGTCTCTGAAAACGAGTTTTTACAATTGCAACTGGAAGATATAAATCTTGTATTAAAAAAGAAAGATAAAGAAATTGATATGCTTGCCGATGAGGGTGAAACGGCGGCTTATTTAAGAAGTAAGATAGACAGCAACCTAATTGAAATAGAACAACTTAAATATTACGTTGCCAAAGCTACTCAAAAAAGTGTAGGATTGGAAACGCTTAACGAGGAATTGGAGATTGATTTACTCAACCAAATGAAGGGAAGGCAAAAGGAGCAAAAATCTATAAAAGAAATGAGTTCGGTAAAGGCAAATTTAGAAGTAGTTACCGAAGAACTAAATGAAGCTGCATCATTGTATAAAATGCTACAGTCATTAAAACAAAAATTAAGTGAAGCCAATAGCATTGCCTCGCTTAAGGAATTAGAAAACCAGGAACTGAAAAAGGAAGTTGAGGAACAAAGAGAATTGATTGAACTTTTAAAACGTAAAAAACTAGTATGATTAGAAAATGCTAATCATTAAAAATTAACAAATGAATTCGATAGCAGATATTAGAAAAGATTATAAGCTTCGCTCATTTTTAGAGGAAGATGCTGCCGCTAACCCGTTTGCCCAGTTTTCTGTATGGTGGAATGATGCGTTGGAAAGTAACATAGAGGAAGTAAATGCAATGACTTTGGCTACCGTTAATGCAACAGGTAAACCATCTGCCAGAATCGTGTTGTTAAAAGGAATGAGCGAAGACGGTTATGAATTTTACACAAACTACGAAAGTGATAAAGCAAAAGAAATGGCTGGCAACAACAATGTTGCGCTCATATTTTTTTGGAAAGAGTTGGAACGACAGATAAGGATAGAAGGTACCGTTAAGAAAGCTTCCGCCACCGTGAGTGATACCTATTTTAACAGCCGACCTGTCGATAGTAGAATTGGCGCATGGTCATCGCCGCAAAGTAAAATTATCCCATCAAGAGAAATCTTAGAAGAGAACGTAAAAGCGAATACCCAAAAGTTTGAGGGAAAAGAAATTACCAGACCTGAATTTTGGGGAGGATATATTGTTGAACCTGTTCTTTTTGAATTTTGGCAAGGCCGATCTAACAGACTGCACGACAGAATTGAATATGTAAAAAACGGAAGCGAATGGATTAAAAGGCGATTGGCGCCATAAGAAAATATTTAATAAAAAAGGCGAATGAAAACATTCGCCTTTTTAAATTATTTTGCTTTTTTTGTAGCTGGCTTTTTTTCTTCAACAGCTTTAGGTGCTGCCACCTTTGCAGCTTTTGGCGCTGCTACTTTTGTTGCAACTTTTGCAGGTCTTGATTTTCCAAAAGATCCTGCTTTAGTTTTTCCTTTTTTGGTTTTAATATCACCACGTCCCATAATTTGTATTTTTATTATTTATTAAAGTTATAAAAAAAGCAAGACACTACTGCATCTTGCTTTTAAAATGTTTTTTGTAAAACTAGATTTTAGAAGACAATTCTTTACCTGCTTTAAACTTAGCAACTTTTTTTGCTTTGATTTTAATAACCGCACCGGTTTGTGGGTTACGACCGTTACGTGCAGCTCTTTTAGAAACAGAAAAAGTACCAAAGCCTACTAAGGTAACTTTATCGCCTTTCTTTAAAGTTTTTGTAACAGCATCTACAAAAGCATCAACAGTTAAGTTAGCTTGAGTTTTAGTGATACCAGCGTCTTCTGCAATTTTTGCAATTAATTCTGCTTTGTTCATAATGAGTTTTTTGAAAATTTATAGTAGGACAAATATAGAAGGTTTTTGAATGAAACAATTTTTTTTTACTGTTTTTTTAGAAGCTATTAAAAATGGCTACAATGCGGTGTGCGTGTGTATTACAGACGTAATTTTACGTATCCTAATAAATTGAATAAAAGGTTAGATGGCATCAGAATACAGTACTGTATTGGGTTTTGGGAGATTATACCCTTAAAAGCCAATACCTGTAAGGTTTTCAAAAAAATAAAAGTATTAAACTATGACCATATTCAGTTTTGCACATTTAGTCCACAATCTGCATAACCGTTCGAATTGAAATGAACTTATCGCCCCATTTATTAAATGCTGCCTGTCTCATTTGCCCTGCAAATTTTTCAACATATTGGCTATAGATCGCTTTGCTATCGGCAAATAATTGTAATGCATACGTCGGTCCTTCTTCCTCATCTATCTCCAGCAATTTCACTATTTTAAAGTCTGTGAAGCACTTGGTGGCTAATATATCTTTTACATGCACCTCTTTCATCCATTGCAACCACTCATTTGCAATAGCGCTGCGCACTTTGGTTGTTATGTTATATATGATCATCAGTTATCTTTTTTTTATTTACTTCTTTTATCATTGTTCTTGTAAAAAATAATAAGACAAGAAGGGTTACAAATATTGCAGCCCAAATAATCCATTGCCTGTTATTTGTATTATTAATTTCTGTTACCTCGCTGCTTTTATAAGCAAGTATGTTGCCGGTAGCAAGTAAAATAACACTGTCCTTTATAGTTGGGTAATCTTTTGTAATATCATAATTAGGCAATTCAGCCTTTGCATTATCCAATATTAATTTATAATTATTGCCTTTTTCCAGAAAAGCTGTAACGTAGCGGTAGCCCATCCCTGTACTTACTTCTTTTATCTGCAAGGCAGGGTTATCTCCATTTTTAATAATCAGATAAAAGACATTTGTATTTTGTAAAGGCAAATTAATAAGTAGGTTGCCGTTGTTTGAAATAACAAATGATTGTATGAATTTACCCGGGTTTGAAAAACTGCTGTTGTTGTTATTGGCAACGTACATATCTACTTCTCTGTTGTAATATTTTAATCCTTCTGCTTTAATATTTATTTGATTAAAGTGAAAGTTTTTTGGTTGAATTATTTTTATGATCGATTGCTTTGCACTATCCTTTTGCAATAAAATGCATGGAGGATTTTGCATTAAACTATCAGAAAAATTTGAAAATAAAAATCCTTGCGCTTTTCCAGTTGTTGATACTGATACTATATTAAAAGGATCTTTATTGTGGTTGTTAATTACAAGTTTTAAGTTGCTGTAATTACTCTGTGGGAATTTTATATTTAAAATACTTTCTGTGTTTTTTTCAGCAGCCTGCGGATGTAGTAAAATACTATCGCTAATTACAAACCAATTCTTTTTGTCACTACTTCCGCTAAGTGAACAAAATTTTTCTACTGAAGTATTTTTAATAACTACGTTTATGTTCTTTAATTGTTGTGGAGCATCTACTATAATAATAGTATTTATTTTATTACTTACTGAGATTGCAAATTTTAGATCTGCTGTTACAACTTCCCTACTCATTTCTAATAATGGAATGTGCAAAACATGGGGTACCCATTTATTTTTATTATCGATAACCCTTACATCACTGTAATATGTT
>JBBRPX010000206.1:0-6607 GCA_038227505.1 Chitinophagales bacterium | reverse complement strand
AACCGGCAATGCTATTACAATTGAACGAAGATATTTTCTCCAGCCTACAGACAAAATATCACCTAAAAAAACTGCACCAAAAGAAATATAAATTGGGTATAAACCAATTGCGTAATAGCCTTTGGCTTTAAAATATAAAAAAACTGCAAGCGTTAATATGAATGCACCAAAAAAGAGTCTATATTTTGTAAATGGTTTATAAAATAGTAACGCATATAACGAAGCAGCAATAACAGGTAAAGCGCCCACAAAATATAATAGTTGTTCTTTAAGAAAGTCAATCCGGTTGACATTTACCAACTGTGTGTTCGCCAATTCTTTAAGATGGGCAAAAACAGGAAAGCCGTTATTATATTGCCATATTAGGTTTGGCAAAACAATTAGCAGACTGAATGTTATGGCTAAATAGCATTCTTTTTTGGTAAAAACTTTGCGCAGATCTGTGAGTAAAACAGCAGGAAAAATTCCAATAATTAAAAAGACGATATTGTATTTATTTAAAAAGCCGATGGCAAATACAAGCCCTGCAACAAAAAGCCATTGAACGTTTTCAGACTTAATATATTTAATTAAAACAAAGTAAAAACTGGTCCAGCAAAGCACATCAAAAGAATTGGGTTGCAGCAAAAAGTTTATACGAACCAAAGCTGAAAATAAAATACAAGTAGCTCCCAAAACGAGTGCAAACAGATTGCCGTTTAATGCCGAAATAGTTTTCCAAACAACAACTATTGTTAAGGCGCCAAACAAAGCCGGAAAAAATTTAACCCAAAAAATACCGTTGCCTAGTAATTTTATTAAAAAAGAAATCCACGATGTAAGAGGTGGTACAGATTGAAACCCCCAGGCGAGGTGATCAGCTTGGTCAAGGTGCAAATACTCATCTCTGTGCAGATCGTATTGCGGGTTGAATAAGAAATACTGCAAAAGAAATTTCGCAACAATGAATCCTATTAAAATCAATGTTTTTTTTGTCATCAAAACAGCCTTTAAAAATTATTGTTAACGAACGCCGGCAAAAACAGCCTCTTTCAAATATACAAATGATTAAAATTATAATGTCTTTACAATTTTTTTCTGGTTAGAAATTATTTAAAACACAATAATAAATGCAGCCATTAAAGTTTCAGCAGCTAATTATTTGTAAAATGAATTAAATGGAAATAAGCTATCTTCTTAAAAAATATTTGAAGTTTTTTGATGGACGCAAGGATTTAATTTGCATGAGCAAATGAAGATGTAGCGATCAGTTTGTAGACCAAAGTACAGCAAAGAAAAAATGCTATCTATCAACCGGCACCAACTTAAATACATACCCGGGATTTTCCACCGCTACATAAATATATCCATCAGGACCCATTCTTACATCTCTCATTCTACCAATATTTTTTAACAACATCTCTTCTCCTATAATTTTTCCGTCTTTAATTTTACAGCGGTTTAAATAATTAAAACGCAAAGAGCCTACCAATAAATCCCCCTTCCAGCCTTTGTATTTATCGCCTTCCACAAAAGCTGTTCCGCTTGGTGCAATTGATGGTATCCAATAAAGCAACGGCTGCTCCATACCGGGTAAAGCAGTTTTATCGGTAATAATTTTACCATCGTAATTTATGCCGTACGATATAGCAGGCCAGCCATAATTTTTGCCGGGTTCAATAATATTTACTTCATCGCCACCTCTTGGGCCATGCTCTGTTTCCCAAATTTTACCGGTTGCTTTGTCCATTGTAAGCCCTTGTGGGTTGCGGTTACCGTAACTGTAAATAGTTTTTTTTGCAGTGGTTGATTGGGCAAAAGGATTGTCAGCAGGTATGCCACCGTCGTCTGTAATGCGATGTATTTTGCCAAGGTCGTTGGTAGTAGATTGAGGATTTTGTTTTTCATTCCCTCTTTCGCCTACCGAAAAATAAAGCATCCCATCTTTACCAAAAACCATTCTGCAGCCATAATGGTGGCGGGTAGTTGCATACGGCAATGCTTCAAAAATTATTTTGGTATTTGTAAGTACGTTGTTTATCAATGTTGCTTTTAAAATAGTAGTGGTAGCAAGGCTTTTATCATCGTCTTTTGCTTTTGAAAAAGAGAGGTAAATAATATTGTTCTTTTCAAATTGTGGATGAACAACTACGTCCAATAAACCACCTTGGCCCTCATCAACAACTGCTGGTACGCCTGTGACAAGCTGCCTGGTTTTATTACTGTAAATATGATGCAACTTGCCAGATTTTTCTGTTACCAGCATTTCATTATTAGGCAAAAAAGCTATAGCCCATGGAATGGTTAAACCTTTTACAACCGTATCTAATTTTACATTTTGTTCTTCTGTTACAAATAAGTTTTCTTTTGGCGTTTCATTAAAATCATAGCGCTTTCTGTTTTTTATTCCTGCTAAAATATAGTCTGCCAAAGCATATATTTCATTGCTGCTAAATGCCGAATCGAAAGCAGGCATTCCACCATTTTTATAACCATATTTTATTCCTTTAAAAAGATCTTCTCTACCATTTCCATATTTCCAATCTCTATCTACAAAGGCATCTAATTTTTCGCCGTGGCAACCTGCGCAATAACTTTTATAATTTTTTTCTACATCATCAGTTGCTAATGTAGCTGCTGTAGGAGCAGCAATGTGTATTAACTGTGTGCTATTTTTTTGTATACAACTTAATGCAAGTGTAAAAATTATAGCCGTAAAAAAAATAGATTTAAGCATTTTTGTTATTTAAAATTGACAGGTAATTTTTAAAGTTATTAATTTATTTCGACGTTGTATTTGCTTTTAATATGGGTTGATGGCTTTACAGGTAGGCTCTAACTGAAAAGACAACGCCATGACTTCCACTTAGGTTTATTACTTTAATTGTGGTGATAATGAACATGAGCAGAAATCAATACTTTATGTTGAATTCCTTTAAATTAGGAGCGAATTGTTTTGGTCTTTTTAATTCATGGTCATAAATAGTTTTGGTTAATAACTTCATAAAGGGATATCCAATAGTTTCAAAATCATATTTATCATCGTTAAAAACCTGGTCTTTATTTGACAAGATAGTTGCGCTCAGCATAAATTCTACCTTATTTTCAAAATCTACAAAGTAGGCAACATCGGTTAAAAAGCCGTATGCCAATCCTGATTTATTGAAGCAACGAATATTATTATAAGAAGGCGTTGTTGCCAACCCTTCCATTAAAAACTTTACATCTCTGTCAGGGTTTTCCTGCTGCGAATATTTGTGTATCAATCCTTCTCGCGGAAAAGCACTCATTGACCTTAAAACAAATTGCCTGTCATTTTCATCAATTTTAAATTTTGATGATTTATTTACATCAGGAAAGATGATGGACTGAAGCATTTTTGTTAGATCAGGTAGTTGTACTTTGTTTTTGTAAGTAAAATTAAAGGGTGCATCTACCAATTTACCATCGCTAAAATATCCTTTACCTAATTTAATTTCTGGCTCTTTGTAAGTTGCTTTGCTAAATTGTTCGGGCTGGTTGTATAATACGTTGCCGTTGTTATCAATAAATTTAAGTGCATTGGTTTGCCTGTTTTGTGGATCTGTTAATGCAACACTTAACCTATGCCGAATGGTTACATCGTCAAATCCTTTGTTTTTTAATTTCTGCTGAATAGCTTCCGGTCCAACAAATTCGTACAACCGATTAAATGCTTCGTTGTCACTAACCAAGAAAATTTCTTCTACATATTTGGCAATACTTCCTACTGTATCAAATACATAAAATGGAGCCTGGCCATTTATAGAAGCCTTCGTAATAGTTGCCGTGTTTCTGTTAATCTTCAGCTTTTTAAGTGTTTGTAATTTTTCTAATGCTAAAAAAGCAACCGGCATTTTTACTGTACTTGCAGGGTAAAAATATCGGTTAGGATTTACATTAAAATCATACGTTGTAAAACTGGGTACATTGTTTTTATCCCGATCTATTTTAGTATAAATAACCTGGATATTTAAACTATCTTTTTCCGCAATAAAAGCCTGGAGTGGGGCATTCGTTTTGAACAGGCTATCCAGAAAATATTCATGCATAATCATAGTTTTTCTTGTTTGCTTGGCTACATTACAGGCCATAAGAAAAACAATTAATAAAAAGGCCATGTACCTCCCGTACATCAATGCGTTTAGTTTAACTGTTTTCATTGCAGGCAATTAGGTTTTAATGAAGTTAAAAATTATTAGCGATAACAAACCGGAACTGCATGTTCATTTTTGTTGCTAGTCTAACTTTTTCACCCTAATGCCAACCTATTAATAATTACAGCGTCATAAATCAGCGAATATGCCGGGGCGCAGTCTAGCCATGCCCTGGCCTCAGCTTTAGTTTATTACTTTCTAATTTTAAGTGATTATCAACATAAAATGAAGTTGCCGTTGGGATTTTGTTTAGGAAAAAAACAAATCACCAGAAATAGATTTACTGTAATCAAAGCGGTTTATGTAGATGCCAGATGTTTTTTGTAGAAAGAAAAATTGACAATGATGTTCGCAAAAAATCTATGCATAAGCTCCCATATCATGGAACCGGAACACCTGCACTTTCTGACCAAAGAGCAAACCAGTCTTGCAGCTCCATATCAACAGTAGTTGCTTTCATCAAATTGGCAATTCGGGATTTGTCTGCTGTGCCACAAACGGGTAAAATTCCTGATGGATGTTTTAAAATCCATGCAAGAAGTATGACATCAACAGGAACATTGTATTTTAAAGAAAAATCTGTAGCCATTTTTCTTACACGAACAGCTTGTTCATCCTCTTTTTTAAATACGCTTCCCAACGGCGACCAGCACATTGGCCTAATATTATGTATTTGCATATGGTCTAAACTTCCATCGAGCATTGCTTCAAAACGAGTAATGGAAAACCTAATTTGGTTATAATTGATGTTGGTTTTCGTCTCTATCAAATCCGTTTGTAAAGGCGTAAAATTTGAAACACCAAAGTCTAGAATTTTTCCATCCTGTTTCAGTTTTTCAATGGCTTCTGCAACTTCATCTGTTTTCATTAATGGACTTGGGCGATGCAGCAAAAGCAAGTCTAAATAATCGGTTTGTAGGTTTAGCAATGATTGTTCAACCGACGATATGATATAAGAGGTAGAATAATCATAATGCTTAATTGCATTTTTTCTTTTTTCTGATTCCATTCGAATACCACACTTAGAAATCAGTTGTATTTTGCTTCTGTCAATTTTACTTTCGCCGAAAGCATTTCCAAAAGCAGTTTCTGTAGTATAGTCTCCATAAATATCTGCATGGTCAAATGTGGTGATGTTATTTTCTAAACAACAGTTCATCAATTCAATCATTTGTTTAGTATTGCAGTTCTTGCCCCAAACGCCCCATGTCATAGTGCCGGCAATAATATTTGAAAAAGCTGTTGTATTCATATTTTCTTTTTATAAAAAAAGCGATTTGTTTTATAAATTTATTTCTTACGCTAATATAATTATGACGTATAATGGCAACCTTAAACCGGTCAGCGTTGTTTTATAACTTGAGTTTGGCAAACTACTTTTTATTGTGTTAGAATTATTATTGTTTTACCAACTTAATTTGTTTGTGGGATATCTGAAAGTGCAGGAATGAAGGCGCTATTTTTAATACCCTCGGGTATATGTCAGTCCTTCTTTTAGAAACACAGCATTTTCTCCTTTATCAATTTTAAATTTGGTTTCCAGCGTTTTCCATTTGTCAAATCCACCATTAAAACATACAAAATGTAAGTGAGGTCCATTTGTCCATCCCACGTTTCCACTTGAGGCAATTATATTACCTGTTTTTATTTTGTCACCCAACTTAACTTTTACTGAATTGTATTGTATGTGCGCATAATAAGCAAATGTTCCGTCATCATGCATTACTGTTACGTAATTATTGTATTTCTTGCATTCTTCTCTTGGGCAGGCCTCTGTGTTATTCTGCACAATTTGCACAATTGTTCCACCCCTTGCCGCCAATACATCAGTACCGTCAGGCATCGAAAAATCCAGCGCATTCTGATCTTGGTGAGAGAAAGTACCATTATAACCTTGATATACTTTTACATTTTTACCTTTTGGAAAAGGTAATTCGTATGCAAAAGTTTGCTGTGTATTAGCAAGATTTAAATCACCCATGGCAGTTTTAAACCGGTAACTAAATTTATATTGACTGGACTTATTTATTACTGAAATATCACCGAATTTGTATTTATCAGTTTTGGCGGGAACAACGAGTATTTTATTTGCATCTTCAGAAAATTTCATGTTTGTAAGATTGAATTCTAGAGAAACAGATACAGGATAAAACTCTTTATTGGTTCCATAAATAGAATAAACATTTTGATTTTGCTCTTGGAATATATTTACGTTTTGGGCGAAAATGTAATGCGGTGCAATTAAAATAAATAATACAAATGATAACAACTTCATACAGGTAAGATTGGTTATTTTATATGGCACAATTTATTAAGAAACTCAACTCCCTCCTAATTTCCAGTATAGTTAAATAAAAATTAAGCGCACTTAAATATAGGGCTTTGTACTTCACAATGCATTGGAGGGCTCTACTGAGTCTAATGATAAAGAACGGCAATAAAGTTTCCCTTTT
>JBBRPX010000205.1:0-6608 GCA_038227505.1 Chitinophagales bacterium | reverse complement strand
TGCTCGGCATCACATATATATCTGCCATGGTAAAATGTGCAGTTAGTTCCTCCTCGGGTATGTAACCCGCAAGTATTACATTATCTGTAAGACCATATTGTTCAACCAGCTCGTCAATAAATATTTTTTCAGCAGGGCTGTAACCGCCGGCAAGTAAATATTTTATTTGTTTGTTTTTTTGTAAAAGAGCTACCATAGCTTTTAGCACCACATCATAACCCTTGTATCTGTCCCTGACAGACAATCTCGTCAGTGTCATCAACACAGTATCAGCGTCATTGATGTTATACTTTACTCTTAATGCCTGGTCGTTATAATGTAAACCAGGCAAAGGTAAAAATGGATCTATGCAGTTGTTTAAGACATTTATTTCTGTTGAAGGAAGCAAGTGTTTTGAACGTATTTTATCGGCCGTAAACTGGCTCACACACAATATTTGATCACAGCCTGGCAACATTCTTTTCCTCAACGGGTTTAACTCGCCCCATATTTCGATGCCATGTGCAAGCAAAATAATTTTTACGGATGGATGAACTTTTTTTATTAGCCAACCTACCAACAAAAGATTGATATGGCTTATCACGACTACGTCTGCACTACGTCCGTTTCTTACCGCCTTCAAAACAAAATCGCCTTTGTTAGCACCAAATCCTGTAAAAATTCTTTTCGGGAAATATACATTCCTGTCTGCTTCGTTCTGCTGATCATGCATACTCAATATCTCAATGCATTTACCGGCCTGCAATCCATATTCATACAATGCTTTGCCCATTACACGGCAAACCTTTTCAATACCGCCGGTAGCAGAAAAAACTTTAAGCGTTAAAAAGAGTAAATGTTTTTGCAAAAAAATAATTACGAATGATGAGTTACGAATGATAAACTATTAATAATTAATGATCAACACCCAATTGTAAACCAACAATCGTCCATAGTCCATGGTCCATCGTCAGTGGTTTTTTGTCTTTTCTCTCCCATCTCCCATCCCCTTACAAACTCCCCAACACCAACAACGACATCACCCTACTCCAGTGCAACTCACCCCTTAAAAAATCCTTCACAACCTTTTGCGTAGCAATATTTTTTGTGTTGGCAAGTTCAAGCACCAGTGGACTGTTCTTCAGCCATTCGTTAAAAGGAAAACTAAAGCCCATTTTTGGCCGCTGCCAGATGGCTTCAGGCAACAATTTTTTAAAGGTTTCGGTAAGCAATTGTTTCGGCAATTTTCCGCCAAATTTCACCTGTTCGGTTATGGAGAAGGCGGTATTTATTACTTCATTGTCCAAAAATGGCACCCTTATTTCCAATCCATGCGCCATGCTCATTACATCTGCGTCTCTTAAAAGCTGGTCTTGCATATAGATATTAAATTCCATCCAGCTTGCTTTGTTCTTAGTGCCAATATTACTCAGATTGGGCGATGTTGGTGCGCTTTCAAGAATGTTCCATACATCCTGTTCGTAAGCGCCCAATTGAGCCGCTATTTGTGCGGGTGTAAAATGCCCTCGTAAAAAAAGATAAACACCTCTTATACCGTCTATACGCAAATAAGCAAGCCGGTTGTATTTTTTTAGATCCACTTTTGCGCTCATTTCAAGCAGCGACCCCGGTGCTTTACCCATTAGTAATGCTTTTTGCATACGGGCAAAAGAGGGATAGCCTCCATACAATTCATCTGCACCAATGCCTGACAGTACAGCTTTTAGCCCAACCGATGCTGCAAACTTGCTGATGAACCAGGTATTGATTCCATCGCAACTGGGCATATCCATTGCCTTTATAACGGCCACAAAATATTCATGAAAATCTGCCTCTTTTAAAAGGATAGCATGGTGCGTACTTTTTATTTCGGCTGCTACAAGATCCTGATACTTTTTTTCAGAATATTTTTCTTCTGCAAAATAGATAGAAAGCGTTCGTAATTTTTTTGCTGCATTACCATTTGCAAGCTTGGCCAATATAGCGGAGTCTGTTCCCCCACTTAAAAAAATACCCACTTCTTCATCTGCAAGTATTTGCCTGCTCACTGCATCGTTGGTGGCCGTAAAAATTTGTTCCCTTGCTTCATCCTGTTTGTGTATGCTATTATTGAAACTAAAAAAAGCAAAAGTCTGCAGCGTGGTTTGCTGCGTTTTACAGTCATACATAAAATAGCAACCCTTTGGCAAAGGCTTCACATGGGCAAGGGTGGTAATTGGTTCAGGTATAAAACCATATGCAAGCTGGTAAACAGCAGAAAAGTTATTTTTTTCCTGCAAATGTTCAACAGGTTTAAAACCTCTTATTTCTGAGGCAAAAGTTACACCGCCCGTATATGTAGAATAATACAATGGTTTAATGCCCGCAGCATCTCTTGCCAGGTAAAGTTTCTTCTCTTGGTTGTCCCACAGCGCAAAGGCAAACATACCATTCAACTTACTAAAACTTTGGGTGTTCCATTTTGCAAATGCGGCCAATATAACCTCGGTGTCAGATGTGGTATTAAAAACCATCCCTTCAGCTTCCAGCTGTGTTTTGAGGGCCGTAAAATTATAAAGTTCTCCGTTATAAGTAATGGTATATCGCTGCAGGTAATGCATCGGTTGATGTCCGGATGCAGAAAGATCCATCAACGACAATCTTCTGTTTCCTAACACAACATGTTCTTTTAAATCTGTAAAGATCCCTTCATCATCTGGCCCGCCATGTTTTAACAATGCACACATGTCGGCTACGGTATGTTGCAGGGTGTCCACAGGTATTGATGGATGAACAATGCCCGCTATCCTACACATTGTTTTGCAAACTGTTTATTCTTTTTTTTGTGATGTAGTAGTTGTATCGCTCAGCAAAATCTTTATAAGTGGCAGCGAGCCCGTCCAACAGGCTGATGGAATGTGTCCATCCCAGTTTATTAAGCTTCCCTACATCCAGTAATTTTTGCATGGTGCCATCAGGCTTTGAGTCATCAAAAACAAGTTTCCCTGTAAAACCGGTGATGGTTTTTATGGCTTCAGCCATTTCTTTTATAGAATAATCTTGTCCACAGCCAATATTTATAATAGAAGGATCTTCATACGTATTCATTAAAAAAATACTTGCAGCCGCCGCATCATTTACATGTAAAAACTCCCGCCGCGGTTTGCCCGTTCCCCAAATAGTTACGGTAGGTTCCTTGTTTATTTTGGCTTCATGAAACTTTCTAATAAGTGCTGGAAGTACATGTGCATTTTCAAGGTCATAATTATCGCCGGGGCCATACAAGTTAGTTGGCATTACGCTTATAAACCTGCATCCATACTGCTCATGGTAAGCCTTACACATTTCTATGCCTGCAATTTTTGCCATAGCATAAGGTGCGTTCGTAGGTTCCAGTGCGCCAGTCATAAAAGAGCATTCTTCGATGGGCTGTGGGGCTAGTTTTGGGTAAATACAACTGCTACCTAAAAATAACAATTTCTCTACACCATTTTTATACGCTTCATGTATTACATTGTTTTGCACGGCAAGGTTATCATAAATAAATTCAGCACCGTAGGTTTTGTTGGCCATAATACCGCCAACTTTCGCTGCAGCCAAAAACACACACTGTGGTTTTTCAGTTTGAAAAAACTTTCTCACAGCAGACTGCTCTCGCAAATCAAGATCGGTTGAGTTAACAGTAATAAGGTACCTGAAACCTCTCTGTTGCAACTGTCTTATAATTGCACTTCCCACCAATCCATTGTGCCCTGCCACATATATTTTATCATTAATGTTCATTGTTGTAGTTTTTCAATTCACTTTCTATTTTCAATTACTGACATGTATGAATTCCTGCCCGCATCTGTTCTAAAAAAATAAAGAAATTAATCCGTTTTAATTGCTTCGACATTTTAATACTTTAATAAAGAAAACGGAGTGCGTATTTGGCACCGGCCTCATTGAAAACCTTTCAACCTGTTAACTTGTTTATTTTTGATAAATTCTTATGCTCAAAAATAGCAGTAAGTGATAAGCCCATCCCCTCTATTTTTACCCTTGCCTTATTATCGATTATTTCCAACACGATCCCCTTGTAATTCATAAGCAAGCCCTGTTTTATTTGTACGGTATCATTGCTTAAAATACGGTAATCGGTCACTTCCACATCATCAAATTCTTGCAGAAATTTTCTGATAATATTTATTTCTTTTTCTTTTATAACAGCAGGTTTACCAAGCCAGTGTACAAAATTTAAAATACCTTCTGTGGTTTTTGCATCCCATTTATTGCCTGGTTCAGTAGCTAAAAATACGTACCCCTTAAACAAAGGCTCCAGCACTATTTTCTTTCTGTCACTCCAGTTTTTTGTAACCCTGTTAAGCGGGCAATAATTTTCTATTCCTTTTTCAGTTAGCTGTACAGCAACTTTTTTTTCCCACCTTGGCTTTGTATAAACTACATACCATTTCTTCGTGTTGCTCAAGGGTCAATATTTTAAAAATAATTTTCAATTTTTTTCATCATTCGCAAAGTATATATTTTGTCAGCTTTGCGCAGCTTCGCTGTCCCTCAGTCCCATCTTTTTTAAAAAGAGTACTAAAGAATGCTTTTTTCAGTCTTGTTTTATGTCAATTTAAATCCTGATTTTAATTGCCGCTGTTCTCATTCCTCACAAGTTTTCAGACAAATAAATTAAGATCTTTTTTTAAACAACTTTTTCAAAAATCCCGTGAACCCAAACAGATTTTTAAATCCTGGTTCGCCACCGTCTGCTATATAATAACCGCCAGCCTCACTTCCATAACCATAACCATAACCGTAGCCATAACCATAACCATAGCCATAGCCATTGCCGTAGCCGCCAAAGCCATAATTTAAAAACGATACCCCTCTCGGTCTAACCCCATTAAATACCACACACATGCTGGAAAATTTTTTGTCTCTCTTTAAGCCATCTATCATTTTCAAAAATAGGGTCGGCGTAACATGGTGCCGTACAACAAAAATGGTTATCTCTGCATACTTATTCAGCAATTGCGAATCAGTAACCGGAGCTATCGGGGCAGAATCTATAATAATAAAATCAAATCGCTCTTTGAGCGCATTGATCATTTCGCCAAATTCTTTTTTATCTATTAATTCTGTTGGATTTGGGGGTATGGGGCCTGCCGTTACCAAAAAAAGATTTTTATGGACAGTAGGCTTTACAATATCATCCAAATTAGCTTTTCCTATAAGATAATTTGAAATACCGGGATCCCTCTTAACGCCAAGTTCTCTACTAAGCTTTGGCTTTCTTAGATCGAGCTCTATTAAAGCAACTTTTTTCCCCGTCAGTGTCATACTTAAAGCAAGGTTAGTTGCTATAAAACTTTTACCCTCGCCCGAAATAGAAGAGGTTACCAGCACGGTCTTATTAACAGCACTAAGTCCCATAAAACTAAGGTTGGTGCGCAGCGTTCTAAACTGCTCCGCAATCACCGTTCTTTTACCTTCGCTGATGGCAATAATATTTTTATCTACTGCCTGTATAATTTCTCCCACTACAGGTATTTTTGTTTTGTTTTCAATCTCAGCCCTAAACAAAACTTTATTGCTCAAAGGCTCATTTAATTGTATAAAAATCAAAAAGCCAAGCAGGCCACAAAGCAAACCCATCAGGTAATAATTCTTTGCAACAGGGCTAATTGGTCCATACGAAAAGCCACTTTCAAGCACCCTCAAATCTGCTGTTGTAGAGGCAGACGAAATGGCGGTTTCCTCCCGCTTGTTCAACAAAAAAGTATAAATATTGTTTTTAATGGCCTGCTGCCTGCTGATGGCCAACAACGCTCTTTCTTTGCCAGGCACTTGCGCAAGCAAACCGTTGTTTAAAGCAATATTGGCATTAATACTGTTCTTCTCAATTTGATAACCATTTCGAATATTGTTGATATTTTCTTTTATATCATTTTTAAGTCTGCTTACCCTTTCTTCTGCAAGTATCACAGTTTCACTTTTTTCTCCAGCTACTGCTTTAGCACCGTTTAGCTCAAACTCAGCACTGTACAATTGCGAAAGCAAGCCAGACAAGGTAGGGTCCGATACCAATCCTTGCGATGGCACTGTACCTGGTCGTCTACCTTTGCTTTTCAATTAACTTTGAATGCCTGAAAGCATATCCATTTGCAGATCCTGTGCTGTGTTTTTTTGATCTTTTTCCCTCAGAACACCTCCGTATTGTGAGCCTTGTGCAGATATATCTGTTATGCCTTCTCTGGATCTTAAGTTCGATTCATTTCTTTCTACACTGTCAAGTTCTGCTGTTACTTTATTTAAGCGGTCATCAACAAATTTCAAGGTTCTTTGGGCAATTTCGTTTTTATCATTTATACCAGCAATATTATATACTTCAAAAAGTTTATTCAGTATAGCAATACCTTTTTCGGGTACTGGCGTTTTTATGTCTAAATTAATTACTGTGCTGCTAAACGATATGGGTGCTGCGCTCAACCCTCCAATGATGCCACCTGCAGCACCGGCAGGACTATTAAAAATTACGAAATAGTTTTTGCCCGCTGCATTTTTGTTATATTCCTTATTAACAATAATTCTATAATTAGTACCTGCTACAGGTACAATGCTGTTAAAGCTATAGGTTGTCTTGTCTAAAGTGATAGTATTAT
>JBBRPX010000204.1:0-6611 GCA_038227505.1 Chitinophagales bacterium | reverse complement strand
TGCAGGATAGGAGGCGCCTTTATCTTACCAATTTTAATTCATTGATAATATTTTTTGCACCGCCTAGTTTATCTATACACCACAATACGTAACGCACGTCTACACAAATGGTACGATTAAGGTCTTTGTCAAAAGCAATTTTATGACTCAATGCTTCGTAGTTACCATCAAAAGCAAGCCCTATTAAATTACCATTTGCATCTATAACCGGTGAACCTGAGTTACCACCTGTAATATCGTTGGTTGTTATAAAATCAACTACCAGGTCGTTCCTGGTTTTATCAATGTATTGGCCAAAATCTCTTTTCTTCAATAATTCTATTTGCTTAGTTGGAAGGTCAAATTCATAATCATTTGCTACATATTTTTCTAACAATCCCTTGCTTGTAGTAACAAAATCATACTTAACTGCATCTCTGGGTGTGTAGCTTTTTACGTTACCAAAACTTACCCTCATACTAAAGTTTGCATCAGGGTACATTTTAGCAGCAGCAATAGGATCTTTCTCCATAATGCCTTTTAAATAGGCACGCCCAAGCTCATTGTTTTTGTTTACAAACACGGTGTATAAAGAAGCATACTTGCCATTGTAACTTTTTACAAAAGAGGTAGCATAATCAAAAGCAGGATCTGCCTGCAGGGTAACAGCATCTGGCTTAGCAATAAAGGATGCCCATTTGGCATCATCTAAAATAATGGTTGTAGCAAAAAGATTGGCAGCCCATTTTTTAAAAGTAGTCTCATCATTCAATGGGCCATAAGTAGCTTTAATTTTTTCAAAGAAACCAATGGCGTGCTGGCTTTTATCTACATCGTTGTAATAAGCCATGGCAGTTGCCGCTACAATTTTTTCATCGCTTATTCTGTCTTCACTTTCTAAATATACTTTGCGGCTTGCATCTGCAGCATTTACAGCTTTTGTAATATCTGCACCCGTCATACCTGTTTTTACAAGGGCTGCTTCTACGCCCTGTAAAGATGATGCAAATGTAGCTAGAGACGATCCCAAAATACCTTCAACCATATAAGCACGTTGTTTTGCGTACGGGGTCCATGCTGCATAGTTTGCTGCATAGTCCGTCATAATATTTGAGTAATCAGCTTTGCCTGCAGCCCATTTATTAAAATTGTTTTCGTAGTTCTGCTTTTGATCGTAGGTTTTAAACTTTACAAGTTGCTTTGTTTCGCCATCATAAAACTTCCAGTAGTTGGCAACGCTTGCATAATTACTGGCAAGTTTAAGTTTTACCGCAGGGTCTTTTATCATTTGCTCATGCATATACTTTAAACGGGTATCTCTCAACCCAACCAGTGATGGGTTTTCTATTTCATTTTTTAATTTAATGCCATAGCTTGTTTCATAGCGGTTAGTGCTACCTGGGTAGCCATATATCATAGCATAATCGCCATCTTTTATTCCTTTAATGCTTACAGGTAAAAAAGCCTTTGGTTTTAACGGAATGTTCTCGCTGCTAAAATCAGCAGGCTTGCCATCCTTGCTACCATATACACGAAAGATAGAAAAATCGCCTGTGTGGCGAGGCCACTCCCAGTTATCAGTATCGCCGCCAAACTTACCCACGCTTTCTGGTGGTGCACCTACCAAACGAATATCTCTGTAGGTTTTGTAAGTGTACATTAAATACTGGTTGCCCTTAAACATGCTGTACACACGGCCGGTAATGCCATTGTCCTTGTCCATTACTTTATCAGTAATAGCTTTAAAAACATCTGGTAATTTTTTGGTACGGTCTGTCCAGTTAAGTCCTTTAACGCCATCTTCTACTTCTTTCGTTACATCTATAATTTTATCTAAAAATTGTACTGTTAATTTGCTTTGTATTTCCTGCCCCATATTATAGGCATAAAAACCATCCCGCAGGTAATTATGCTCTACAGAACTTGCATTGGCAATGGCATCGTAACCACAATGGTGGTTCGTAAATATGAGACCTTTGTCGCTCACAATTTCGCCGGTGCAACCGCCACCAAAAATAAGGATAGCATCTTTTAAAGATGATTTGTTTACAGAGTACAACTGCTCTTTTGTAAGCTTAAGCCCACGCTTTACCATGTCATTGTAAACCTGCTGCCCAAGCAACATTGGCAACCACATGCCTTCATCTGCACGGGCCTGTAATAAGGTTGAAATAAGAACAAGCGAAATGATTATTTTCTTCATAGTATAAGTTGATTTTTTGTGCTACGAAAGTAGAGTTTTATAATGTTAATATAATATTGAAAACCAGATAGATGTTAACAAATACAAGGCCGATTTGCAAAGGTAAATGCAAAGGAGCCCGTGCCCTAAAAACCATAAAATACGGGAAGCTTTTATAACACTTACGTCTGGTGTTATTAAAGATGTTGCCGGCATTTTCGCAGGAGCACTTTTATAAAACAGTTTTTCTATTCACCAATAAACCGCAGCGTTTTGTTTACAACTTCTTGCATGGCATCGGGTAACATAGGCGATAGCCACGGATGTGTGCGACCAAATACATGATCACTTTCTACCGTAAAAAAAACAGCGGCTGGTTTCCAGCTGTGTAATTCATATGCTTTTTCTATTGGCACAGCGGTGTCCAAAGTTCCCTGGCAAATGAGTACGGGTATTGTAAGGCTACGCATCGCTGTTTCAATATTCACTGCTGCTTCATTATCCAGATAATCTTGATGAAGATGGTAATATAGCGGCATGTTTTGCTTTGTGCGGCCATTTAAATAATAGGCGACGCCCGTTTCTTTCCATTCTAGTAATTGATCATTGGTCCAGTTGGTCCATGGTGTTTTACACTCGCTGATACCCGCCCAGGTAATCAGTTTTTTTACACGGATATCTTTAGCAGCATACAAAGTAGAAATGCCACCACCCATGCTGTGGCCAATTAAATAAATACGGTTTTTGTCGATTGCTTTCTTGTGTACATTATCTTCATTGCACACCCAATCCATTATGCAGTTAACATCATACAACTGCTTTGTATAATTATTATTTCCAAAAGCATCCAGATCTACAAAGTCCTGTGGATGCTCAGGCGTAGTGCCGTTGTGAGAGAAGTTAAACTTTACAAATACATAACCGGCTGCGGCAAATTGTTCTGCAATAATATCTGCATTTCCCCAGTCTTTAAAACCATTAAAGCCATGTGCATAAACTACAACAGGTTTTACTGTTTCATCGTTGTTATAAAAGATATCGACGGCTATTGGCTTGCCCGCTGCGCCGTTAATAACAATGTTTTTTGCGCTGTACATAGGTATAAAATTAGGCAATAAACGAAGGCTCGTTTTATAAAGTTAAGAAAGACGATATGGTACAATCAATCAGGCGTCAAAAGTTCTTAGCCCTAACTCCAATCAACAACTACGCTAATAACCACTATCCCTCCCTACCTTTATTGCAATGAAACCACAGGGTGAACAACAAACGGAGTTTCGCATGCTTGCTGGTAGCCTGCTGCCATCATTGCAACTGCTGCGAAAGAATAATCCGTTAAGACTTGCCGGCGCCACTGCATTCTTTACAACATTTGCATTGCCGCCCATCGTATTTATTTTGGCACAACTCTTTGGTTTATTTATTGGGCCCAAAATAATAGGTCGTGGGCTTGTAGAAAACCTCGGTAAAAGCCTGGGGGAGCAAGGTGCCCAACAGGTAAGAGAAGTCATAAACAGTATACGAGGCTTTAGCCAAAACAATTATGTAATTATTCCGGGCTTTATATTTTTAATATTTGTGGCTACCACACTCTTTAGTGTTATTAAGGATTCTTTTGAGCAGATATGGGATATAAAAGAGAGGGGAAAGGAAACCATTGCAATGGGCCTTGGCAGCAGGTTGAAGTCGTTTGCAGTTATCTTATTGGTGGGTATTTTATTTTTTGCTGAACTGTTGCTTCGCAGTATTGAAACGATCAGCGGCGATTATATACAGAAGATCTTTGGCGGTGGCAGCATGGCGTTTAAAATTGTTTTTAGTCAGGTAACCACAGCGCTCATTGTTTCTGCCTGGTTTATAATACTTTTTCAATTTCTTACGCAGGGCCGCCCCAGGTGGAAAGCCTCCATTATCGGCGGACTGCTCACCGGCATTTTATTTATTGGTGGACGCTTTGTTTTAAAAGCATTGCTGGTAAAGGGTAATGTAGGCACGCTCTATGGCCCATCTGGCTCTTTGGTGCTGGTGCTGCTCTTTGTTTTTTACACTTCGTTTATTTTATATTTTGGCGCCTCTTTTATAAAAGTATATTCAGATAGAAAGGGTTGGGGCATGGAGCTTAAAAAGAAGACTTAATTTATTTAATTGTGCAAGTAATTTATGTTCCACTCAATAACCTAAAGTTTCCATTCTATTATATGCTACACCAGAAAATATAGAATAAGTAAATCCAACACGGCCTTTAATAAATAAATTTGTATTTACCGGTGTTGATCTGTTAAAATAACATTCCCATCAGGGTCTTTAAAAACAATACTTGCAGGGCCCGAAGTATTGGCTGCGTCTATTTCGGTATCCGGCTTTATACCTTTTTCTTTTAAAAGATGCTGAATTGCTCTAATATCATCAAATGACTCATTGTTCTTACCGCCCTCATCCCAACCTAGATTAAAAGTTAAAATATTCTTTTCAAACATACCCTGGAAAATCCCAAACAATGCATTCCCATTTTTCATTATTAAGTACTTCCTTTTAACATCGCCCGCCAATACGCTAAACCCCGGGTTTTCTTAAAATGCTTTTGAAACAGCAATATCTTTTACTTTTAAGCTAATGGAGAAAGTACCTAATTACATAGCTGTGGCATTTAAAGTGCATGAATCTTGTGAAGTTGCATTTTTTACAGTCTGCTGTTTGGCATAACAACTTAAAAGTAATGCTGTCAAAATTACTAAGGGAAGTGTTGGTTTTTTCATTTTAATAAGTTTTTAAAATGTCGATAAATTCAAAGAAATAATTGCATTATTAAATCAACATAAATATATTTTAATTAATGCTGAATGTTAGATTTTATATCCTGTAAAACACAAAGTAAAACTCTATACTTAATAATACTGCTCGAACGGCATCATAAAAAAAGCATTAAGAAAATTTGAATGAATGCCGGCCTGTCCCGATTTCTTCGTGAGTAAGAAATGAAATCGATGTTACCATTGTTTGAAAAAAAAACAAATCTCGGTAAGTCATACAAATGACCGGCTTTGCTATAAAGTTGTAACTGATTTTATTTTAGGTGATCATTCAAATTTTTAGCCTTTTTGTGGAGCCTTTATTTTTTTGTTACTTTTTTCATCAAGGAAAAAAGTAAGTGAAAGGCTTGTGTAAAAGTTTAAATTATATTACGCCCTATCCGGTCGTAAAAAAACGAAATTACTTTCCATTACTCTTCAAGTCCCGATTGATTGACCCCCGGCAACTCTACCACTTCCACAGCAGGCAAACGCTCCACATCCCTCAACTCCCTGTTAATCGCCCTTGTCCTCGTTCCTACCACATCATCCAGCTGCCCAAGTCCCGTCTGGATATTTTTTTGTGCTTTCTCAAGTAAGCCGCCAAAGTTTTCAAACTCCTTTTTCACATTGCCCAAAACCTTCCAAACTTCGCTGCTTCTTTTTTGCAAAGCCAGTGTGCGAAACCCCATTTGCAGACTGTTCAAAATTGCCATCAATGTGGTTGGTCCAGCAACAGTAATTTTATATTCGCTGCGAAGTTGGTCTATCAAACTGCTGCGACGAATCACTTCTGCATAAATACTTTCAAAAGGCAAAAACATAATCGCAAAATCAGTTGTGTTTGGCGGGTCGAGGTATTTATCCCTGATGTCTTTCGCCATTTTTTTAATAACGGTTTCCAGATTTTTTGTAGCCGTTTCCACATCATCAGGAATAGCATTTTCATACGCCACTATCAAATGCTCGTATGTATCTTTTGGAAATTTCGCATCAATCGGCAGGTACACAAAACTGCTTTCGTCTTCGCTGCGTCCCGGTAGTTTAATAGCAAATTCCACAGGTTCTGTGCTGCCCTTTTTCGTGCGCACATTAGCATCGTATTGGTTGGGTGCAAGTATCTGTTCCAGCAATAATGCCAGTTGCACTTCGCCCACGCCGCCACGAAGTTTTACATTGCTCAATACTTTTTTTAATCCACCCACATCGGTGGCAATGGTTTGCATTTCGCCCAGACCTTTCTGCACTTCAATCAGTTGCTTACCCACGATTTCAAAGCTTTGTCCAAGGCGTTCGCTGAGGGTTTTCTCCAGCTTTTCTTCTACCGTTATCCGTATGCTTTCCAGTTTTGTTTCCGTACTTTTTACAAGGTCATTTTGTTTGGTATCCATTTGCGCAAACTTCTCCCGCTGCAAGTCATTAAACGATTTTATGTTGCTTTCAAATGTTTCCTGAAAACCTTTAAATGCAGTTACAAGTGCTTCTCTCATTAGCCTGCTGTCTTCCTTTGCTTGGTTGTTTATTTTTTCCAGTTGTAAAATATTGGCGCCAGAAAAGTCGGTGATGCTTTTGGTAAGTTCTTCTCGGTTCAGTTTATTGTTGCCGTCAATTTTATTTATTAGCGCACCCTCTTTTTCATCCAGCGTAGCATTAATTTCTTT
>JBBRPX010000203.1:0-6625 GCA_038227505.1 Chitinophagales bacterium | reverse complement strand
GCAAGCCCTTGCTGGTCTTCATCTTCACTAACGCTGCCGCTGTGTATTGCCAGGCGTAACTCTACTTTTTTTTCAGGCTTGTCATTTGGCATAATGTAATAAGTAATGCCATTTGGTAATTTACCTGTGGTAACTTTTGGGTTAATTGGTAAAATATCTGTTGCATTATTTTGCGCAGATGTATGTTCGCACAAAAAGAATACTGTAATTAATAAAAAGAACGGTTGAAAAATTTTCATATACTTATTTTATTTGGTGTAAATGTAGTGACCTAACTTTTATTAATTTTTACCGTTTATATTATTTTTATGATGATACCATTCATTTTTTCCTTTTTTTCGGATTGTGTAAATGAACTTTTACTATGTCAATAATTTAATCCCATGGCATTTCTAACGAAATTCATTGTAGCATGTGCACTTTTATTGGCTTTTTCTGCACCCTGCTCCAAAATATGATTCAACTTGTGTTCATCATTTAATAAATCGTTCGCTTTTTCTCTGATAGGAGCTATAAATTTTACCATGTCTTCTCCAAGTTCTTTTTTTAAATCCCCGTATCTAATGCTGGCATTATTAAAATCAGCTGTATATTTTTCGAGTTTATCAGGCGAACTTACAAGTCTCATGAGTCCAAAAATATTTTCGATATAGTCAGGCATAGCAGTATTTTTTTCTGTTGGACCGCCATCAGTTTTTGCTTTCATTACCTTTTTTCTAATACTTTCATCACCATCAGCAAAGTATAATGTTGCATTTTGATTTTCACTTTTGCTCATTTTTCCTGTTCCATCTAAAGAAGGAACTTTTACCAATTCAACGTTGTAATTAAAAGCCTTTGGTTCGGGAAATACGCTGCCATACCTGTGGTTAAATCTATTTGCAAAAGTGCGAGCCATTTCAAGGTGTTGTTCCTGGTCTTTACCCACAGGTACATAACTTGCACGGTGCAACAAAATATCTGCAGCCTGCAACACGGGGTAAGTGAGCAAACCGGCATTTATATTATCAGGATTTTGGCGTGCCTTGTCTTTAAAAGTAACCGTTTTCTCCAGCTCTCCCATGTAAGCCAGCATATTGAGATATAAATATAATTCTGATGTTTCTCTTATATGGCTTTGGCAGTAAAAGGCTGCTTTATTAGGGTCTAACCCACAAGCAATATTTTCTGCAACTACTCTGTAAACATTCTGCTTTAACTGCTTGGTATCTGGATGAGTTGTTAACGAATGCAGATCTGCTACCATAAAATAGCATTCAAATTCATTTTGCATTTTCACATAATTGCGAATAGCACCAAAATAACTGCCTAAATGCAGAAAGCCGGTAGGCCTAATACCGCTCATCACTATGTTTTTTGGAGCAGGTTTCAATGTCTCAGTCATGTTTGTAATATTGCGGTGAAGATAATAAAATCTGCAACCCATTTTTTTGATTTTTTAAAATGATGTCCGTCCATGTAAAAGGCAGAGTGCTGTGCCCTTTAATTACTAAATTTGTAGTATGGATATAAACGACGCAATGATTGAAAAGCTCGCAAATCTTGCTAAACTAAATTTTGATGATATTGAAAAGGCGCAAATAAAAAATGATTTACAAAACATGATTGGGTTTATTGAAAAAATGAATGATCTCGATACTTCTAATGTAGAACCCTTATTGCACATGACTGCCAACGTAAATATTTTGCGTGACGATGTAATTACAGGAAGCATAACAAATGAAGAAGCCCTGCAAAATGCAGCAAACAAAAATGCACCTTTCTTTATTGTACCAAAAGTTATAAAAAAATAATTCTTTTAAAATAAAAACATGGCCACTTCCCCAATTCTTGAATTGCAGAATATTAAAAAAAGTTATTTTCTTGGTAAGCAGGAATTACCCGTACTTAAGGGCATAACCATGGATATATTTAGGAACGACTATGTGGCATTAATGGGTCCTAGTGGTAGCGGAAAATCTACCCTTATGAATATTTTAGGTTGCCTGGATTCACCGACCGGCGGTAGGTATATTTTAAACGGAAAAGATGTTAGCCGAATGGATGATGATGACCTTGCTGTGGTAAGAAACAAAGAGATTGGTTTTGTGTTTCAGCAATTTAACTTGTTGCCAAGGCTTACAGCTGCAGAAAACGTAGCACTGCCGTTGGTTTATAGCGGCGTAAACAAAAGTGAAAGAGCCGAAAGGGCAGCAGAGGTTTTAAAAAAAGTAAAGCTTGATGACAGAATGCACCACAAACCAAATGAACTAAGTGGTGGGCAATGCCAGCGTGTTGCAATAGCAAGAGCACTTATAAACAACCCTTCTATAATTTTGGCAGATGAACCAACGGGAAATTTAGATTCTAAAACATCTCACGAGATAATGGATATTTTAGGAAAAATACATAGCGATGGTAATACAATTGTACTCGTTACACACGAGGAAGATATTGCAGGTTTTGCACGCAGAGTCATCAGGTTAAAAGATGGTTTAATTGAAACCGATAAAATAAATATTCAACCAACATTAGCTAACCTTTAACTTGTCAACTCCAAACCCGAAACTTTCAATAATGGCTTTTAAAATATATACAAAAACAGGCGACGCCGGAAAAACAAGTTTAATAGGAGGAACGAAAGTTCCTAAAAGCCATGTACGCATAGAGAGTTATGGTACAGTAGACGAATTGAATTCTTACATTGGATTGTGCGGTGATTTGATAGAAGATGAGGGCTGTAAAATAGTTTTAAAGGAAATACAGGACAGACTTTTTACAATAGGCTCCTCCCTTGCATGCGATCCCGAAAAAGAACCGTTGATGAAAATACCGGATCTTTTAGAAGAGGATATTATTTACCTCGAAAACGATATTGACAGAATGATGGACGCGTTACCACCAATGAAGTTTTTTGTACTTCCGGGAGGTCACCCCGCGGTTTCGACCTTACATATTGCACGTTGTGTGTGTAGGCGTGCCGAGCGGGTTTGTGTGCAAATGAGCGAAGAAGGTATTTATATTGATGAGCTTGTAATAAAATACTTGAATAGATTAAGTGATCATCTTTTTGCTCTTTCAAGATATGTGTCTCATTTACTAAATGTACCTGAAGTAAAGTGGATTCCTAGAATTAGAAAATAAGATTATTTTTTTGAATCGGGTTTAAAAGCTCCTTCCGGTTGTGTGGGGTTTTTTTCGTTGTATCCTTTTTGAACCGGATTTTTTGCTGTGGTTGACTTTTTTAGATCAGCAATTCTTTCGATATCGTTTTTATCAGGATTTTCTTTTTTAATTTTCATATCTTCTTTTTTAGATTATTATGAAAATATTGTACCAGATATTTTTATCAACGCTATTTAGAGATAAATAACGTACTGCTTTTCTACAATTCAGTTTAAAAAAATAACTCCAAGCTATTTTTGTTACTTTGCATTCTATTAAGAGAAGTTTCTATGAATAAAAATGGACCTGTTATAATTATTGAAGATGATGTTGATGACAGAGAAATGTTAAAAGACGTCTTTAGAAAACTCAATTACGAAAACGAAATTATGTATTTTGAGGATGGCGAAAAAGCACTTGAATATTTGCTATCCATGTCAATAAAACCATTCTTAATTCTTTCTGATATTAATATGCCACGTTTAAATGGGATGGAGTTGCGAGAGAAGATTTACAACAATGAACAATTAAATCTTCGTTGTATTCCTTACCTATTTTTAACCACTGCTGCAGAACAGCCATTGGTCATAAAGGCATATTCACAATCAGTACAAGGTTTTTTTGTAAAACCGTCTTCTTTCAATGGAATTGAAAAACTCATTTCAAATATTATGAATTACTGGAAAGAATGCCATTCCCCTGATGTATAAGTTTAATTGTTTCAAAATTTCAAATTCTCAAAATAAAAAAGCCCAACCTCTAAAAAGATTGGGCTTTGTATCGGGAAGCAGACTTGAACTGCCGTCCGCCGAATAAGGCGGATAAGAATACGTTGCTTAATGTTTTAATTCTTTAACAAAGGATCTGCCTACACCACTTTTTAACCATTTTTCATGTTTCATAGCTTCCGATTTTTCGTTAAATTCTTTTGTATAAATTATGATCCAAGGTCGGTATTTGGCTGTCCAATCATTTCCTAAAAAATTATGCGACAACATACGTTGATCCGTATTTGAAGTAAAACCTGTATAATGTTTATTAAACTCTTTTGAAAATAATATGTAAACTGTATAATTCATTGAATTAAAAAAGCCCAAATCTAAAAGAAATGGGCTTTGTATCGGGAAGCAGACTTGAACTGCCGACCTTCGGGTTATGAATCCGATGCTCTAACCAGCTGAGCTACCCCGACATCATATTTTAAAAATACTTCTCTATTTCAAAAATCAAACACTTTATATCAGGAAGCAGACTTGAACTTCCGTCCGCCGATTAGGCGGATATGAATCCGATGCTCTAACCATCCGCCGAAAAGGCGGATACCCCGACATCACAACAAACAATTACACTTTTGCCTAACTGTTTTGGGCGGCAAAAATAATGAGTTTTATTTAGATAAATGCATGTTTTCAAAATTGTATAAATAAAAAGTCGCTTCTTGTAATGGAAGCGACTTTCAAATTTGATTAAAAAACTACATAATATTAATAACCTGGATTTTGAGTTAGGTTGCTATTAACTCTTCTCTCTCTATCAGGAATTGGAAAAACCAACTTGTTCGAATTATAAGGTAGTGCACCCACGTTATTTTTCAGCCTCTTAGCATCGTGTAATAAAAATCCCTCAAAAGCTAATTCCACTTTTCTTTCTTGTAAAATATCAGCTAATGTTACAAGAGTTAAGCTTGGCAAGCCTGCTCTATTTCTAATGGTGTTCACGTCATCGGTTGGAGTCGCACCAGTTGCTGAAGACAGTCTAAAATTAGATTCTGCTCTTATTAAATACATTTCCGCCAAACGACTTATATGGACATTGCCATAAGCGTTGTCAAATTTGGTGGTAGCGGCGTTATTAAGGTCAAAAAGGTCAAATCTTTGATCTCCCGCTTCATATAATGCTAGATGCGAATCATTGATATAAATATCTCCCCTACCATTTAAAGAAAAGAAGGTATTAAAATCATTTACACCTTGTGTTGCAGTTACCTGAATCATAAAAATATCTTCCTTGGTGTTTCCGAATGCTAACGGACCATTGGGGCTTGAAGGAAATTCTGCTGAATATTCTGTATTTAATTTATACCTGTTAGAAGCTATTACTCTATTTGATGCTTGTAGAGCATTCGCATAATCTCCTTTTTGTAGATAAACCCTCGCAAGCATCGCTGCTGCCGCATTTTTTGTAGCAAAAAATCCGTTAGATACAGGCAATTTAGCTTCAGCATCAGTAAGATCCTTAATCACCTGGTCGTATACCTGCATTACGCTGCTTCTTGCTATGGCGCTTCCGCCTGAAAGGACTTTTTCAGGCGTGGTTGGTGTAAGTACTAAGGGTACCCCTGGATTATTAGCAGGCGTGCCATCATTCCATGAATTGCCAAAAAGTCTTACTAGGTCGAAATACACAGTCCCCCTTATAAATTTCGCTTCTCCTTCAACCCTATTGGCTTGATTGGGGGTTACTACTCCCAAGGCACTTAAAACATTATTTACATCGTTGATAGTTCTATATCCTGTTAACCAGGTATTGGTTACAAAACCATTGTCGACAGGAATTGTTTGATTATAAATTTGGGTAAGCCCTTGGAACGTTCCTGCCCAGCCTATCTCGTCGTTATTTCCCAGCAACTCAGTATTTACATATACTCTGCCTCCATAAAGGTCGGCAGCACCCATGTCCGAATAAGATCCTATTAATGCAGCCTGCACGTCATTACTTGTCTTTAACGCATCTTTTACATCAACGCTCTGAGCGAGTTCTACATCCAATGGTTTTTTGCAACCGACCATTAGAATTAACCCTGTCAGTAAAATCGAAAATATTTTATTTTTCATAATTTTTATTTTAGTATTAAGTTATAATCCAATGTTGATTCCAAATACAACTGTTCTTAACTGCGGCGCAGAATAAAAATCTTGGCCCTGGTTAATTTCGCTTGCTTGAAAGTCAGCATTTACCTCAGGATCCCAACCTTGATAATTCGTGATAGTAAATAAATTTTGCCCTCTTACATATATTCTAGCTTTTTCAAGACGTACTCTTGAAAGAATAGACTTTGGTAAATTATAGCCTAATGTTACCGCTTTTACCCTTAGGTATGAACCATCAGAAATGTAACGGCTTGAGTTATCAGTTCCATTTGCAAAGAATAATCTTGCTTCTGGCACTTGTGTTATATCACCAGGTTTTTTCCATGAGTTTAGCTGATCACGTGTTTGATTATCAAAACCATTGCTGCCGCTTGCAGACATGTACTGTCCACTACCATTAAATATTTCATTGCCATAAACACCTTGTAACAAAACATCTAAATCCAAACCTTTGTAGCTGAAGTTATTTTTGATGCCATAAATAAAATCAGGGTTTGGATTACCAATTACTACATCCTGCGCATCGTTGTAATTGTTGGTAGTAGATCTATCACGTTTCCCATCTGCGCCTAAAGTATTTTTATAGTAAAGTGCATCACCGTTCGCTGGGT
>JBBRPX010000202.1:0-6684 GCA_038227505.1 Chitinophagales bacterium | reverse complement strand
TTTTACAATGTCGGCTGCACGTTTGCCATGATGATTTATTTTTACAAGATTTTGGATTACATCATTGGCAATTTCTTATTCATACTCAGCATTGCAATTAATTAATTCCAACTTCATTTCATCAAGCAACTCTCTACTCACTTCACTAAAATTATTTACAAAATTTAAAGGGTTTTGTATTTCATGTGCAATACCTGCAGTTAGTTCGCCAAGGCTTGCCATTTTTTCGGATTGGATTAATTGCTTTTGTGCGGCCTGTAATTCTAATAAAGCTTCTTCTGCTTTTTGTTTTGCTTCTTTGATGGCTATTAAATCTTGTTCGGCCCTGAGTGCCTGTGCCTCTACTTTTTGCAGATCGAGGAAACGGGTATAGGTTTGTTCGAAAACTTTTGCGAAGCGTTGCAGGATTATTGCATTTTCATCCGATATAGCTGAAGGAGCCCACATCAATGCCCCATGGCTCATGTATGCAAGGTTAAAAACTGTATGTTCTTGTGCTGAAAGCATTTCCTTTTCTTCTTCAGGTAAATTTTTATATCCCGTTTGCGTAAACATTTCTTTGGCATAACTTTCTAAAGCGGGCCCAGCCAATTCCATCGAAACAAATTTTGCTCCCTCTCTCCATGCCTTTAACTGAGCTGCATGAAGAGGATGCTCAATATTCTTAACCTGGTAACTTTCAATATGATTTTTTTGAATAAAGCCAGCCAGCCAGTGCTCCATGTTGCCGGTATTTTTATCCATGATAATTATAGTAGCTGCGCCAAATTTAAAATCCAGCTTTTGCAGCTGCTCGTATACGGTTACGGCTACATCCATTACCTCGTCACTTTTATGCATTGCCATCGAGCGGCTTCTCACTCTTTCGAGCGCAGCTTCAATTATTGCTTCTCTTGCCTGTGCTTCTGCTTTTTGCAGATCGAGAAAACGGGTATAGGCCTGTTCAAAAACCTTACTGACACGTTTCATAATTTCAACAGCTTCTGTTGCTGGTAATTTACCAACAAAACTAGGCATACAGATGCCTGAGTTTTCTCGTAATGCAATGGACATTGCATAACCCGGAGCTTCCAACACAGATGTTTTAAATGCTTCGGGAAGATTTTTGTAATCAGTTAGTTTAAAACCTTTTTCTGCCCAGGAATTTTTTTCTTCCACAGTATAAACATTCGAAAAATAATCCTCACCCTGTTCTTTGGACTCAAACATATCAGACAATATTGGGTGTTCAAAATAAGGAACAGAGAGTGATACAACTCCTTCGGGCAATTGGATCCATTGGGTAAGATTCCTGGAACCTTCCTCGAATATAAAGATACTCACCGACCCGAAATCCATATCAACGTTTAGTCCTTCCATCTGTTCAAATAACACACTGACTACATCCCCGAGGTCATCTGTTTTGTACATTGCTAATGAACCTGAACGGATTTTTTCCAAAGCTGCCTCGATCTTTGCTTCCCTTGCCTGTGCTTCTGCTTTTTGAAGATCGAGAAAACGGGTATAGGTTTGTTCAAACACTTTTGCAAAGCGTTTGAGAATGTCATTATCAGACGCTGAAAATTTTTCACCATAATGATTGATGATAAAAATACTGGTATGTTTGGATACATAACAACTGCGTGTATACCCACCAGTACTTGAAAGCGTTTCTTGTTTATTTTTGGTATCAAGTCTTGACCAAGGCTCATGCTTAAATAGAAACGTAAAAAAATCTTTTTTCTCTTGCTGTGTGTATTCTTCTGTAAAAAATCCCTGACCTTTTTTTATGCTATTTATAAGATTGGTGCAAAAAGGTTTTTCATACAAAGGAAGCTGTACTTCTTCTGAGGTGTCAGCAGTTCCGCCCGAACCCCAGCAGCGAAGTGTTGTATCTATTTCCTTATTAATAGCAATAAATGAACCGCCATTAATAGCAATATTTAAAAGGAGTAATTCTTTGTGAACCGTATGGATAACCTCTTGTAATTCGGTAGTATTGTGCATGGCCATGCTTCGGGAACGTACTCGTTCTAAACCTGCTTCTATCTGTGCTTCTCTTGCCTGTGCTTCGGCTTTTTGAATATCTAAAAATCTTTTGTATGCCAGTTCAAATACATTGCGGAAGCGTTTAAATAAATTGATTTCTTCCTCTGCCAACGGCGCATATGTCGAGATGCCCAACGCAACAGGGCCCAATGAATACCAATAATAATTCAGCGATGTTGCTTCTTTGAGATATACATCTGCAAATTGGTTGGTGGTTTTTTGATACGCCAACCATTTTTGAAGTTCCTCTCCGGTTATATTTTCAGTGAACAATTCTTCTGCTCCTGTGAGCATTTGATTTGCAAACCTTTCCTGTATCCGGTGATTTTTAAAACCAACGTCAGTAGTGAGCAGTTTATCATGCTTCGCATAATATTCATAATTCAAATAAGTGCCTTTACTTTCATATATTATTGCAGTCTGCACATTGCGGATCTCTTTTACATTTAATAATTCCAGTTGTTCAGAAATGATGCGGCACACCTGCAGCATATCATCAGGGTTTCTCATACCCATTGCCACTGTTCTCACCCGTTCCAGTGAAGATTCTATTTCCAGCTCACGGTTTGTTGATTCAACCGCTTTTCTTTTTTGTTCCAGTTCTTCAATCGTTTCTTCTAATAAAATAGCGGTAGTGCGTTTTACTTTTTCTGTTCTGTCCAGCTTAAACGCAGTAATTTCTAATTCCTTATCGGCATCTTTCAGCGATTTGGAAATAACAGCTTTTTGTTCAGCAGATAATTTTTCATCCTGCTGAATCAGGGTTGCTATATCTTGTAAGTGTTGGTTCATTTATTTTTCTTTTAAAGCAATTACACAAGTTGTAAGATTATGCATTTCCAAATTGCCGCCAGTAGCTCTTCCTAATTCTGCATTGCTAAACATGCCTGCCATTGGTACATTCCATACATTTTTTACTCCTTCTAATTCTTTGGTCATTAATGGTCCGAGTGAAAGAATTCTTCCGGCGCAACTAAAAACAACTAGCGCATCTGCATCGGGCATTTCAGTCGCTTTTAAATTTTCAACACCTGTCACTACTTTTTCCATCACATCCCAATCTGGCGGTAAAGAAAAACGAACTTTAGAGCCTTGTGGTACGCTGCCACTTGTATAAAAGGATCGGTCGTTCCAGTCAATTACAAGACCCGGGCGCATAATAGGCTCACCTTTTTCCCGCTGCAATTGCAAAGGAAAATTTGCAGCAATTTCTATCAGCAGATTATTGTTTTCCGGCGTTACGTTTTCAATACCGCCATATTTTGCAGTAAGATCCAACACCGGCACACCATCTACTGTATAAACGTGGTTGCCTTCACTTTTTGTTACTAGTTTTTCTGTTCCCACAGCTTTCCATCCGCATGTGGCAATACCTTTAATATTGATAAATTCCTCATCAATTGCTATACAAACTATTCCATTATTACTTTCTTTTCCGTTGGTAAAAACAAATGTTTCGGTAAACGCATAATCATCACCGGCGGCGCCGCCAAAGGCATTTACTGCGGCACCTGCTACCTCTTCAATGCCATGAAGTATTTCTTCGCCATCAGTTTCTGCATTGCTTGTTCCAATTAAAAAAGCAGGAGTGTTAAATGTTGCTTTTGCTTTTTGGGCGATACTTTTTGCAACGTCACGATAATCCTTATCTGGATATTCTTTAAAATAAATTTGAAAATGATCTTTGTTTATATCAAGTAAAAGAATAGCTGCAGAACCTTTTTCCGGTTCTTCATCAACAAACTCTCCATTTGTGGTACAACCAAAAATACCAATGTCGGCAGCATCCAATAAATTGCCGATGGAATTCCTATCCAAACTTTTTGAAATAAAACAAATAGCAAGCGTTGGTTTAAAGCTATCTTCCATGCTTTGTTCCAAGGCTGCCTTTACTTCTTCAAATGATTTTCCTTTGATTGATTTTGCTTTCATTGTTAACTATTTTCTTGTATTGAAATTCTAAATGTTTTGCCCTTATGTTCCTTCGTTTCCACTTTATTTCACCACCATGCGCCTTCACGATATTATTGCTCAAACTCAACCTAAACCCGGTTCACTGCGCTGTGGCTTACTTGTAAGGAATGTTTGAAAGATTTTATCTAACCCCTCTTTTAATTTTATTGAACAGTTATACCAAAGATTTACCTAATTTTTTTATTTGGCGCCGTTGGCGATGGAGCTTTTTTAACAGGATTGTTTTTTAGCTCCTGCATTACAATTTCAATTGCTTTTTCTAATTGTGGGTCTCTTCCTTTCATTACTTCGGCTGGCCATTGCTCAACTTCTACATCTGGCGGTGTACCTACGTTTTCTATACCAAAACCCTTGTCATCGAAAAATGCTAAATTAGGAGCTGTGACAACACCGCCATCAATGAACTCTGGAAAGCCAAGCACGCCTACAAGCCCGCCCCATGTTGTTTTACCAACTAGGGTTCCCAGTTTTGCCTGCCGAAAAAGAAAAGGAAGATAGTCACCGCCTGAGCCTGCGGTTTCGTCTATCAACATAACTTTTGGTCCTTGGATAGATGCACTTGGCGCTTTTTGATCAACACCATAACGGTAACGCCAGTATGATTGTACGGGACGTTTTAGCAAGTCAATATAATAGTCTGCCAACTGCCCGCCACCGTTAAATCTTTCATCAACTATTATCCCTGCTTTGTTGGCCTGCGGAAAGAAATATCTTTTAAAATATTCGTGCCCTTCCGCGGCAGTATTTGGAACGTAAACATAAGCAACCTGTCCATTGGTAGCTTCACTTACCCGCCTCATATTTCCTTCTACCCAATCACGGTTGCGCAAACCCGCTTCGCTGGCAACTGGCACTACTTTTATGGTACGTTTGTCGGCTCCTGCGGCAGATGCTGCAACTGTAAGCGTCGTGATTTTTTCGGCTGTATTTTCAAAATAACTGTATAGATTTTTATCTGCTGTTACATCGGCACCATTTACTTCTAAAATATAATCGCCCACCTGTGCGTTTACGCCGGGCTCGGTAAGTGGTGAACGCAGATCAGGCGACCAGTTTAAACCGCCATAGATCTTTTTAATACGATAACGGTTGTTACTTACATCGTAATCTGCGCCCAATAAACCACCCGGAATTATATCAAGTTTCGTGCGTCTATCACCCGCCGCATCAAACCGATGATGCCCGACAGATAGCTCACTAAACATCCATTGCATTACACGGTACAAATCATTCGTACTGGCCACATCGGGCAACAAAGCTTCATACTTTTTCTTCATGGCTAACCAGTCAATCCCATGCATTTTTGCATCATAAAAGAAATCTCTGTTTACCCGCCACGCCTCATTAAAAATATTTTTCCATTCCTCTTTTGGTGAAATTTTTATCTGCAACAACGAAGTGTTGAGCATTGATTCGGCGGTAGGTTTTTGGCCTGTTGTAACAATACCCCATTTGCTTTTATTGTAGTACAACATTTTTTCTCCCTTGGCTGCTATTTTATAACTTTCAGCAGGCATTATTGGCTCTTCTTTTCTTTTCTTTAAATTATAACTATTAAGCATAGTCGGCGTAGCATTGTGCGGAGCTTCAGCAAGGTAAAAAAGCTCACCCTCCTTGGCAACCTGCAAAGATTTGTAGCTGCCTTTTGCAATTGGCATGGTAACAATTCTATTCTGAAAACCATCCCAATCTATTTTTAATTTAGTACGGTTTGAATCTGCTTTGGCTATGGGCTTAGGAGCTGTGCTGTCTTTTGTTTCTTCCACCTCATTCTCTTTTGCAAAAGGCGATTGTGTTTGCTTTTGCAACGTGATGAGGTAAATGGAATTGGTAGATTCCATATCGTTGTTTGATTGATCGAACCAATTTACAACCGGGCCTGCATCGGTGCTGGCAAGCAGGTATAAATATTTTCCTGATGGATCGAAAACCGGTTCTGTAACGTTTGATAATGCGTCTGTAAGTGGGTATGATTTATTTTCTGACAAAGAATATATCCATGCTCTTGTGAAATTGGTTTCGGTGATGGTTGTGTAAGCAACATTATTTGCATCATAAGACCAACTGCCAAACAGTTCTCTAAAAACACCGGGCGCAAAAACAACATCTTCCGCAATCTTAGTGGTTTTGCCCAAAGCAATTTCAGTAACATAAAGTTTGCGACCATTGTCAACAAAAGCAACCTTTTTACTGTCTGGAGACCAGTGAATATATGCATAAAAACCAGAGCCGTTTAGGTTAATCATTTTTGGTTCGCCTGTCCCATCCTGATTTTTTATGTAGAGTTCATATTCGCCTGTCGCATCGCTGAAATACGCAATGGACTTTCCGTTGGGTGACCAAGCCGGTTCTTTGTCGTGAGCTCCCGGTGAGTTGGTAAGATTAAATGCATCGCCTTTTTGTGCAGGAAGGGTAATGATATCTCCACGGAAATCTACCACTATTCTTGAGCCTGACGGGGAAATATCTCCGGTGCGGATGTACTGATCGCCTTTTACAAATCTTGATCGCTGGTCCAGCAAATCTGCAGCAATGCCAATTTTTAATTTTAAGGTATTTTCATTTGCAGTATTATACACCTGCAAATAGCCTCCCTGCGAAAAAATAATTTGTTCAGCACTTCCTTCTAAACTGGAAATTGGAAAGTCAGCAAATTTCGTAAGTTGGTTCACTGATTTGCTT
>JBBRPX010000201.1:0-6767 GCA_038227505.1 Chitinophagales bacterium | reverse complement strand
TATTTTTACTTGTTACGTACCGTTTCTTCTTTTCTTACAACTTTCGTTATTCAAATAATACAGGGGTAAAATTACATCATGTTCTACCATTTAAAGCAACTGCAAACAGCTTTTCCTATTTTTGTATTTATGAAACTCGATTACAGTGAGCATGAACTGGTGCTTTTTAAAAAACTTTCCGCTGCATCTAAAATATTAGGTGTAGAAAGTTATATCATCGGCGGTTTTGTTAGGGACAAAATTATTGGACGAAATACAAAAGATATTGATGTGGTTTGTGTAGGTGATGGCATTGCACTGGCGGAAGAAGCTGCAAAACAATTTGGAAAAGATGTTCAGGTCAATATCTTTAAAACCTATGGTACGGCTCAAATAAAATTTAATGAAACTGAAATTGAATTTGTAGGGGCAAGAAAAGAAAGTTACCACTCCGATAGCCGCAACCCAGCTGTGGAAGCCGGTACTTTACAAGATGATCAATTGCGCAGAGATTTTACCATTAATGCGCTTGGAATAAGTTTAAATGAAAATGATTTTGGAGCTGTAAACGATCCATTTGATGGCCTTGGAGATATAGAAAGAAAATTAATTAAAACGCCCCTTGCTCCTGAGCAAACTTTTATTGATGATCCGCTAAGAATGATGCGGGCTATACGTTTTGCTACACAGCTGCAATTTGATATTGAAGAAAATACGTTACAAGCTATCGCTGCAAACGTCAACAGAATTAAAATTATAACCAAGGAAAGAATTAGCGAAGAACTGAATAAAATTTTGCTCAGCATAAAGCCGTCTGTTGGGTTTGATCTTTTGTATAAAACAGGATTACTGGAGATAATTTTTCCACAAATGGTGGCGCTTGCGGGAGCTGAATTTGTTGACGGCTTTGGGCATAAGGATAACTTTTATCATACGCTGCAAGTCGTCGATAATATTGCAAATACTACCGATGATTTGTGGTTGAGGTGGGCTGCGATACTTCACGATATTGCTAAGCCTGCAACAAAAAAAATGGAAGAAGGTCATGGTTGGACTTTTCATGGCCATGAAGCTGTTGGCGGTAGAATGGTACCTAAAATATTTGCACAACTAAAGCTGCCGCAAAATGAAAAAATGAAATTTGTCCGAAAAATGGTTGAAATGCATCTTCGCCCTATAAGCCTCACCAAAGAAAATATTACAGACTCTGCCATTCGCAGATTATTATTTGATGCAGGGGAAGATATTGATAGTCTTATGAAATTGTGCGATGCAGACATTACATCTAAAAACAAACAAAAGGTAAAACGCTTTTTAGAAAATTTTGAACTGGTTCGTAAGCGTTGTCTTGAAGTGGAAGAAAGAGATAGTTTACGAAACTGGCAGCCACCAATAACGGGAGAGCTAATTATGGAAACCTTTAACCTGAAGCCTTCAAAAGAAGTTGGAATAATAAAGGATGCTATACGAAATGCAATTTTAGATGGAGAGATAACCAGTGATTTTAATGCTGCGCATGCTTTTATGCTCTTAAAGGGAAAAGAGATTTTAAATTGATATAAAAGGAGGATATAATTATACTAAATTTGACTACTTATTACGAAGTTTTATTTAAGATATTCAACAATTAATTTCATGGCAATTTTAAAATTCAGGGTTTATTTACAGGAAGACGAAAGTGTTTACAGAGATATTGCAATTAAGCATACAGGTAATTTTAAAGAACTACACCATGCAATTTTAATTGCCTACGAGTTTGATAATAAGCACCCGGCTACGTTTTATAGAAGCAACGATATTTGGCAACGAGGCAGAGAGATTTCAATTGAAAAATATGATAAGGAATACAAAGCTGAGCCACTAATAATGGAGAACACTGTGCTTGCCACAGAAATTAAAGATCCTAATCAGAAATTTATTTATGAATATGATTTTGTAAAGCATTGGCTTTTTACAGTTGAACTAATAAATGTTGACAAAGAGGAAAATAAAAAGCTTAGTTATCCGGTTTGTGTTAGAACGGAAGGAATTGCACCTTCACAATACGGCACCAAAGGCCTTGTAGACAAGCGCTTGGCTGAAATGGAAGAGAAATATGATTTGAAGGCTGATGCAATGCAGGATGGCTTTGGCGAAGAAGGAGAGGATGCCGGTGTAACAGATGAACCAACAGAGGAAAGCGACAACGAAGGTGCAGAAATGCAGGAAGACTTTTAAAATATTATGAAATGTTTTATAACCTCACTGTATTCTAAATAGGCAGTGAGGTTTTTTATTTAAAAAGATTCTTTACAAATCTTAAGAGGAATGGAAAAAACCTGCATAGTACTTGTTGGCCCAACTGCAAGCGGTAAAACAGCTTTAGCTATTGAAATTGCGCAACAATTTAATACTGCAATTATTTCTGCAGACAGCCGGCAATGTTTTAAAGAACTGAATATTGGTGTGGCTAAACCAAACGATTTACAGCTAAATGCAGTTCCTCATCATTTCATAAATTCTCATAGCATTGTAGGTAATGTTTCTGCTGCAGACTTTGAACGTTTTGCTTTGAACGCCGCAAATAATATATTTAATAATAGTGATGTTGCAGTTGTGTGCGGCGGAACAGGGCTATACATAAAAGCTTTTACAGATGGCCTTGACGAAATAGCATCCACAGATATTACAATTAAAAATGAAATAACAGCAGCATACGAACAACAAGGAATAGCGTGGTTACAAAAGAAAGTAAAAGAGACCGACCCTTTATTTTGGGAGAAAGGCGAAACCAGCAACCCACACCGATTATTAAGAGCATTGGAAGTTTTTATGTCAACAGGCATCTCCATCATTGCGCAGCAAAAAAAAATAAAGAAGCATCGCCCTTTTAATATTATAAAAGTTGGGATAGAAATAGATAGGCAGGTTTTATACGATAAAATAAACAGCAGGGTAGATGTGATGCAGGCAGACGGTTTAGAAGAAGAAGCAAGATTACTCTTTCCTTTTAAACACCTTAATGCATTGCAAACAGTAGGTTACAGAGAACTTTTCAACTTCTTTGAGGGAAAAAACAACCGTGAAAAAGCTTTTGAATTGATAAAACAAAACAGTCGGCATTACGCCAAAAGACAACTAACATGGTTTAAAAAAGACGAAGAAATTACCTGGTTGGAACAAAGTGAAATACTTACTTACGTTGAAAATAAACTACAATAAAAAAGCAAAGTCCATTCTAGAACTTAACACCAATAGTTGCAACGATGTTACTGCTTTGCTGCCTAATATCTGCATATACATTTTGTAAGTTTTGCAAGCGGTAGGGGATAGTAAAATCTTTATTTATCAAATACATATAAGTTAAATCGACAAAAAAACCTTTATTTCGGTAACCCAAGCCACCGCTCATCGTCATTTTATTTGCGTTAGAAGGTGCATCTTTATAAGGGCTTCCATAATACCCAAAACCAAGCCTACCCATTACTGTATTAAATTTAACTTCACCGCCGAGTTTCACATTTATATTGCCTTTGTAAATGTCTTTTACAACATTGTTCAGACCTTTATAATAAGTTTGTTGGTCCACAGTTGGTTGTTGGGCATCACTGCTGAAACGAGAACCTTTGTGGTTTACATATTCAATATCGGCAGAAACGAAGCCACGTTGTTTGGCTACGTCTTCAACTTCCCTAAAAACATACGAACCACTGGCAATAATTCTTAATGGAGATGATTGAATATACTTCGCAACACCTCGTTTGCCTTCTGTAAATAGATCTGACGATGCGTTGAAAGTTTTTATAGGATTTTCCAACTCTGTGTGTAATGAACTTTGCCTTGAATCTGTCAACGACATATAAGTAGGCGTATGCAATGCAAGCCCAAGCCTAATGTATTCTTTGGGGCGGTATATCAAACCTAATTTTGCGTTGAGCCCTGCACCTTTGGTAGTAAAATTATCAGTAAAAGTAAAAGACTTAAAATGGTTACTGTTGTTGCCAGACGTATCGTTCTCCGAAAAAACCGTGTTACTTTCAAAATTTACAATCGGGATGCCCACAGATATTCCCCACAATATTTTTTTACCGTCATTGCCTGCATAAGTAAAACCAAGTTCGTATAAGCCTCCTTTTGTGGTTTTTGTCATTTCTTGTTGCAAAGCTTGCCCTGCTTCTAAAATGTACTCGGGTGCCCCTTTTACTATAAGTCCATTTGCCGTACGAACAGTATCTATTAAATAGGTGTACAAGGCCGGAGCTGTTGTATATGGTGATATGCTGTTTGTGTTTAAAACATTGTCTATACTAGTATTTAATTTTGAAAATTCCTCAGCAAAATGTTCGCTAAATGAACTGTAATTATTTAATCCCTTAAAATGTACAATATTATTAAAATTGGCTGTTTGGGTAGCCGCAAAAGAAAAGGCATTTGTTTTTTTATCATCAAATTTATTACGCATTGCAATCACAAGCCCGACAGGCGCAAAGTTTAATGGCTGTTTAGTTTCGTTTAAGTTAGTGCCCCTGTAATTTGTTTTTATTTTATTAAATGCAAAACCACCGCTGATTGTGGCTTCATTGGTTTTGTAAAATCCAATACCGGCAGGGTTTACAAAATTTGATGTAATATCTCCACCAAGCGAACCTATTGCACCACCAATAGCTAAAGCTCGTGCTGTGCCATTTTGTGGATACCAGCTATAGCGAGTAGCATCTTCAGGCACCTGAGCGTAAGTACTGCTTACAAAAAAGAGCGCAACAATGGTTGAAATTTTTTGCATAAAAATTGATCACTTTATAAAATTAGGTATTGCATTATTGTCCTCTTGGCGGTCTCGGAACACTCGTGCCTGATGAAGCGGGTGCGCTGCTGTTGTTACTGTTGTTCGAGTTTGAAGAAGGTGTATATGAACGATTTTCGTTGTAAGTTCTGGTATCGTAGTTAGTTGGTCGATATGTTTGATTGTTGCTGTTGTTGTATCCTCTTACAATCGTGGTTTTTGTGCTACCAGAAGTTTTTGAAGGTGAATAACTAGAAATTGTTTTGTTATACGATGCTAAATTAGTTGTGCGGATGGTAGTATTTTTTGGATTTACAAATACTGCGCTCTGCCCATAAACGGGATACGCACAGAAATATGGATTATAATAATAACCATAATTATAACCGTATCTATAAGGGTTGTAGGAGTAATTATAATCGTAACGATCATCGAGTGAACGCCAGCGGTAATCATATGCAGCCATGCGTATTTGCCTTTCCTCATAAACATTGTCCGGTTTTTCATAACGATCGTTATTATCAACTACAACTTTTGGTTTGGCATAATAAAGGTCATCAGGTGTTTGGCCGCTTTTATAAACGGTACTGCACGAAGCAAAAAAAACCACACTGCATAAAAGTAACAAGTTCTTCATGGTATTTATTTTAGCAGCATAAAGATAAATCATAACCGTGACTAGTTATAAAATTAAGGCGTCGTGTTTAGGAATTTTGATGTTAAAGATGTGCTAATGATTAATTTCAACATTAAACGGTTTTAGTTCATTAAAAAAAAAAAATTCGCAGTGGGTATTGAAAAACTTTTATTGACTAATATTTTAATAACTTGTTTTTTTGTTTGTAACCCACGTGTTTGGTTTAAAGAAGAGGGTAATAAAAATTGAAAGGAAATAAAGGAATTAAAAAACAAAAACCCTGTAATTTTCGAGGGCACTGAAAAAGAATCAATAAAAAAAGGGCTTATGAATTTTTATATTTACAAGACCTTTCCTCTTCAATATTCTAATTCTTGAAATATTATTTTTCAAATATAAGATTCAGAAAGGGTTAATAGCATGTTTTCAAACTGTTTTAAATTAGGTGAAATTTTATCGGGACTTTTTTAGTGCCCTCCAATTTTCTACAGGGTTTTTATTGGTGCCCACAAAAGGAATTGAACCTTCACACACTTGCAAATGGCAGATTTTGAGTATGTTTTATTCCCTAATCTATTTTAATAAGCTTTATCGTAGACTAATTTACCAAATTAATTGTCATTTGTTCGCATAATTATTGATGTTATGCCTTAATGCAGTTTAACGGTATTTTTTAATGATTTGTTTGCAAATCTGTTTGCAAAATTTAGTGGAGATGGAAAAGTGAAAATGAAAATCAAACATTATGGCAACAACAATTTCAAATATCCTTGATACAAGAAGGATAAAGAGAAATGCGAATACCCATTAAAACTCAGAGTAAAGAACCAACGCATCACTAGAGATTATCTCACTTTGTTTGAGCTTAGTGAACCCGATTACAAAAGATTATCGGGACATAAGATAAGTGCCGAGTTGCAGAAATTAAGGCAAACGATAAATGAAATTGTCTCTGGTTCCAACAACTTGATAAACCAAATGGAAGTTTTTGATTTTTTGAAATTTAAGCAGGAATATGTTGACTTAAAAAAACGTTTTTTTAAACTTAATCAACGAAAACCATTTGTTGATGAGCAAAATAAAATAGCAGATAATTTTGAATATGCTCCATTCTTAAGGCGATTTAATATTTTCAATGAAGACTATAGCAAGCCCAATACAATTTCAATAACATTCCTGTCTTACATTAAAAAGCTGTTAGAGCAGGAGCGTGTAGGTAGTGCCATAAATTATCAGCGTACCTATCGCTCCATAAAAGTATTTAAGGGTAATGATTTGTTTTCGGAGGTAACCGTAAGTTTTTATACCAGTATGAAAACTGGATGTTGGGCAGGGAAGCAACTAAAACAACTGTTGGAATTGCGCTGAGGCCGTTACGTTCGATATTTA
>JBBRPX010000200.1:0-6788 GCA_038227505.1 Chitinophagales bacterium | reverse complement strand
TCTTTATTGTTACTTGTTGTATCTGTTTTTACAGGTAAAACTCCATCTGCACAAAATTTAACTAAAACATTTACCCAAAAGTTACAGGCACAAATAAACAAATCAGAAAAGGAATTTGAAGTGGTAACGGAAAATAAGTCTTTGGTTAATGAGCTTTTAGTTGGTAAAAAAAACATTTCTTTATTAACTAATAGTAACTTAAATAATCAATATTTTTTCGTTTACAAAAATGTAAAAGGCTTTACACAACTAACTTTCTGGAACACCCAAAATATAATTCCAACTATTGAAATTGTAAATTCTAACCAGAATTATTTTTTTAAAAAATTAGTAAACGGATATTACTTTATACAGAAAAAAAATATTGAAGATAATATTATTGTTAGCTTAACCCCTGTAAAATGGGAGTACAGCATTGCAAGTAATTATCTTGAAAACAGTTTTATTACAGACCCTGCGTTAGGTACAAATTTTGACATTATTTTTCAAAAAAATAAGTTGGCTGTGTTCAATACTAAAGGAGCATTTTTATTTTCATTAAAAAATATTAATCCTGGCGAACAATCAAATTCACGGATTACAATTTGGCTCAGAATATTTTCATTAATTCCATTGTTGTTATTTTTACATTTTGCCTCTCTACAATTTTTAAATAAGCGTGGGTTTATTTACGCGGTTGCTTTTTTGTCGGCATCTCTTCTATTTTTACGATTACTGAGTTATTATTTTTTTAATATTCTTCAACTACGCAGTTTTGAACTATTCGATCCGAGTATATATGGCTCAAGCCTTATTCTTAAGTCGTTGGGCGATCTTTTAATAAATTCATTGCTTTTTTTCTGGGTTATCAGCTTCATTAAAAACCATATTCAGCAGGCAGCATTTTATAAAAGGAATTTAAGTCCAGCTTTTAAATGGGCTATTTTAATTATTGCAGTATTTATTGTTTTTCTCGTAACCTATACAGCAGCAGAATTTATAAAATCAATGGTAGCTGATTCACAAATTTCTTTTGATGTACTTAATTTTTTTACCCTTAACATTTACAGCATTGTTGGTTTTGTAGTGCTCTGTAGCATAGCAATAAGCTATTATTATTTTTGTAGAACAGTTTACTTTCTTTTAAAAATTATATTCCCAGAGTTTACCATTCCATTTTTTTTAATGGTTACTATTGTTGGCTTGTTTTTGCTAACATTTAAGATAGGGAATATTAAAGATGGTTTTGACCTTTATGGTGTCTTATGGTTGTTGTTGTTTTTCTTTTTAATTAAATACGAGCTTCAGGGAATTTTCTCTCGCAGCATTATTGTTTCGAGAATGGTTTTTTGGCTTTTCTTTTTTTCTGCATCTATTTCCTTGATTATCATTTCGGAAAACAGTAGAAAAGAATTGAGAAATAGGCAACATTATGCTGAATTGATTGCGGCAAAATCAAACCCAATAAACAATGTGTTATTAAATACTGTACTTACTGATTTTAACCCTACCCTACTTGCCACAAAATTTAATTTATTTTATCAAGAAAGAATGGCATCGCTGCTTAGAGACAGTTTAGTAAAGAATAATTTTACCAGTTATTCCGATAAGTTCGAAACCAAGATTTTTGTTTACGATGATCTTGAAAAGCCACTTTTCAACCAAGATCCTGTTCCATATAATTCAATCGATGGTATTTTAACTACACAGGCAAAGCCTACAGCGGTAAATGGGTTAAAATACTATTATTCGGGTTATGAAGAAATAAATTATATCTCTAAAATTATTGTAAGAGATTTTAATAATGTTTTGCTGGGATATGTTTTTGTTGTGATAAATGCGCAAAATGCAACGGCACAAAACCTTTCACCTGAGTTGTTCAATCGCAGTAATAATAACTCAATAGAGAACTCAAATGACTATTCGTTTGCCGTATATGAAAAAGGTAAACTCATAAGCAGTCACAATGATTATGCATTTTCATCTCGATACCAGGATAAGTATTTTGCAGGGCGTTCTTTTTTAATGGATACCAAAAATAATTACAATGAGCTTTGGTATAATGCAGGTGCAGATAAATATGTGGTTCTAGTTAAAGAAAACAGGATCCTAATTGAATTGATAACATTGTTCTCTTACCTGTTTTGTTCTTTTTTAGTTTTAAGTGCTTTTTCGTGGTTGGTAGCTACACTCTTAAAGTCAAGGCTTAAAATTTTGGCGCTAAAAAGAAAGTTTCAATTAACTATTAAGCAACAGGTGCATGGCACTATTATATTTTTTAGTGTTTTCTCCTTTTTAATAATAGGGGTAAGTACTATTTTATTTTTTATAAATAGATACGAGCGAAATAATAAAGAGACCCTAAGTAGAACCATAAAAAATATTGAAGAAGCAGTAAATAAAGCGATACCCAATGGCAAAATGGAGGGAACCATATTTAATTTAGGCACTGTAGGCTCAGCTAACACAAAGGAGAGTATTGTAAATGATCTTGCAAAAGTTTATGGATTAGATATTAATCTTTACAGCCTCTCAGGCGATTTGCAAACTTCATCATTACTGTTGCCGTACACAAAGGGTATTGTTAGTACTAAAATGAATCCGCTGGCGTATTATCATTTAAATGATGGTAAGGAAATACAGTACTTTCAAAAAGAACAGATTGGAACGCTCGATTTTATAAGTGGATATATTCCTGTAACTGATAGTATCGGTAAAGACGTAGCGTATTTGAATATTCCTAATTATATTTCTCAAACAAAAATTAAAGAAGAGATTTCAAATTTTTTAATTACAATCATCAACCTTAATGCATTTATCTTTTTAATTGCTGGCTTGGTTGCGCTCATTATTACCAATAGAATAACAAACTCCTTTTCTTTTATCAGCGATAAAATGAAAAAAATAAATCTCGGTAAAACAAATGAACGGATGATATGGAATAGGAACGACGAAATTGGTGCATTGGTAAAGGAATACAACAGAATGCTTTCGCAGTTAGATGATAGTGCCGCTGCGCTTGCAAAAAGTGAGCGGGAAAGTGCATGGCAGGAAATGGCAAAACAGGTTGCACACGAAATAAAGAATCCCTTAACACCAATGAAATTAAGCATGCAATTTCTACAAAAGTCAATTGAAAATGGCGTTCCAAATATTAAAGAATTGAGTGCAAGGGTTTCTGCAACACTAGTAGAGCAGATAGATCATTTAAGCCAGATAGCCGGCGAGTTCAGCCGTTTTGCAACAATTGAAAAAGCTTCACCGGAAATTTTTAATTTAAATGATGCTTTGCTTTCTCTAAAGCAATTGTACAGTACAGATAATAAAAATGATTTTTTATGGAAACTTAAGCACGAAACGATAATGATAAATGCAGATAAAACACATGTTAATAGAGTACTTACTAATTTAATTTTAAATGGAATACAGGCAGTAGCTGAAAATATAAAGCCTCAAATTATTATTGAAGAAACTATAATAAATAACAATGTTCAAATTAAAATTACTGATAACGGTACAGGTATAAGCGATGAAATTATGCCAAGGATATTTATGCCAAATTTTACAACCAAATCCTCAGGCACCGGTTTAGGTTTGGCTATGTGCAAGAGAATGGCAGAACAGGCTGGAGGGGATCTTCGGTACGAAACTTCTGCTATTGGAACTTCTTTCTTTTTAACTTTACCAATGTCAAATTAAATTATGCGATTTTAAATACCTTTTAACTTTTTTCTGTTTTCTATAAAGTCAGTAAAATCTTTTAGCAAAAAGCTACTTAAGTTTTTCTCTTTTGGCAGCATAGCTTTTTGTGCAGAAAAAACGCCATACTTAATATCATCGATTCCTTTTAAACTGTGCGCATCAGGATTTACAGAAATGAGTACATTTTTTTCTAATGCATATTTAATTTCTCTCCAGTCAATATCAAGTCTGTTAGGGTTTGCATTTAATTCAATTACAACATTGTTGGCCGCGCAGGCATCAATGATCATTTTAAAATTTAATGGATAACTAGGTCTGCTAAGCAGTAATCGCCCTGTTAAGTGTCCTAAAACCGTTGTGTAAGGGTTTTCAATTGCTGCTATTAACCGCTTCATTGCTTTTTCCTCTGTCATTTTTAAATTACTATGTACAGATGCTATTACTAAATCGAAAGTAGATAAGATGCTATTAGAATAATCTAAACTTCCATCGTTTAAGATATCACTCTCAATACTCTTAAATATTTTAAAGGGAGCAAGCTTATTGTTCAGCTGATCAATTTCTATATGCTGCTGTTTAATTTGTTCTTCATTTAACCCCTGTGCATAAAACGCAGATTTGCTGTGATCGGTCATAGCCATGTATTCCAAGCCTCTCTCAATACAAGCTTTTGCCATATCTTCTATATTGTTATTTCCATCGCTCCAGGTACTATGGCAATGTATTAACCCCCGTATTTCATTTTGGTGCAAATGTGTATTTAAATAGTTTTTGTTTTTAAGAATAGATGCATCTTCCCGAACAAACGCAGGCATAAATTCCAAACTTCTTAACTCAAAATAATGTTCTTCGCTGTTTGCATTAGCTAAATCTTTGTCAAGAGCCTCATAGAACGAATTAGAAGAAGATGTTTCTATTAATTTTTCGATAACGTTATCTATTAGAGCATAAATTTTTACGTTTATGCCGGTTATAGTTTTATATAAAAGTTCATTTTGGTCTTGGCTGATAAGTTGAAATTCCTCCATTTTTAAAATTGTATCTGTTACAATATTTACGTCTTCATTTATGATGTATTCCAGCTGAAGAATTACCTCCACTTGTCTGGCAAAATCTCCTGTAATAAAAACACTTTTTTTAGCAAATATTTTTTGAAATAATTGATGAAATTGTTCTGCAATATTTATTGTTTGGGAATAGAGGTAACTGCCTTTATTTTTTAAATAGAATTCTATGTATTCTGCAACAGCTGCCTGGGTTTTTTCTCCAAATCCTTTATAAAGTTTAAGTCTATTTTCTTTACATGCATATAATAATTCACCAACATTCTCTAGTTCCATTTCTTTCCAGATAGTATTAATTTTTTTAGGACCGAGTCCTTTTATTTTTATCATTTCTAAAACACCTTTTGGTGTTGAAAAAATAATTTCTTCGAGCTGCAATAAAGTGCCTGTTTTTAATAATTCTTCTATTTTTTTTGCAGAAGATGGTCCAATTCCTTTTAAGTGTTGAATTTCATTTACATCAATTTCAGATAATTGAACAGGTAATTTGTCAATTGCAAATGCTGCTGAAGAATATGATTTTGCTTTAAAACTATTTTCTCCATGTATCTCCATCAGCTTTGCAAGAAGAGAAAATAAATCTGATATTTCTGAATTACTCATACCTAAAGAGGGGTTTATTATAAATGTAAAATATAGAAATTATTGATTTGATATTTTATTTCTTTTGAAAATATTTTAAAGAATATGGTAAGAAAAATAAAAGCCAAATTATTGCTGAAAAAAAATACTTGCGTTTAAAAGCATTGTAAAAAATAGAAATTTATAAAGGAGGTTATTTCTAAAAGCTAACACAATAGGGTATTGTAGAGCAAAAAAAGGTTCCGATGAAAATCGGAACCCATGAATTGTAGGATTTTTAAAGCAGGTTTTTTTACTTCTTCCCCATCGCCTTTTTAGGAGCCGCCTTTTTTACAGGAGCTGCTTTTTTTGCAGGAGCTGCTTTTTTAGCTGGCGCTGCTTTTTTTGCAGGAGCTGCTTTTTTAGCTGGTGCTGCTTTTTTTGCAGGAGCTGCTTTTTTTACTGGAGCTGCTTTTTTAGGAGCTGCTTTTTTTGCAGGAGCTGCTTTCTTTGCAGGTGCTGCTTTTTTTGCTGCAGCCTTTTTAGGAGCTGCTTTTTTTGCTGTTGCCATTTTTTTGAATTTAATTATGGTTAGTAATAATACTTAAAAATAAATACTATTTTGATACTACCAAAAAAAATTAAAAAAATTATGCAGTTTCTACAACTGCATTTACAGAAACAAAAGTTTTATCGCCCTTGGTTTTTCTGAATTCAACCATTCCATCAGTCATTGCGAAGATGGTAAAATCTCTACCAACACCAACGTTTTTTCCTGGATGATATTGGGTACCACGCTGGCGAATAATGATATTCCCTGCAATGGCTGGCTGCCCTCCAAATATTTTTACGCCCAATCTTTTACTTTGTGAATCACGACCGTTTTTTACGGAACCTTCACCTTTTTTATGTGCCATTTTTCTTTGTTTATTAAGTTACAGTATGGTTGTTTTTGTGCTTTATTTTTTATGAGGTTTTCTCCATAAAAAGGTATGGCAAACAACTACGCTATTGCAGTTACTTTTAAATGAGTATACTGTGTACGATGACCGTGCTTTTTACGGAAACCTTTTCTTCTTTTCATTTTAAAGGCAATTACTTTTTGCCCTTTAACTAGGTCGCTAATAATTTCTGCAGTTACAATAGCTTTTACGGCTGCTCCGCTTAAAATGTCATTGCCATTTTGAGTGAACAAAACTTCAGAAAACTCAACAGAATCTCCTGCTTTACCCTCAATATGAGGGACGTACAGGCTATCTCCTGCTTTTACTTTAAATTGCTGACCAGCTATTTTTACAATTGCTAACATATCGAGTCCAAATTTAGGACTGCAAAAGTAAGACATTTTATATAGAATAAGCTAACTTTTATAAGAATAATGTTTTTGTTATAGAAAATGGCTTTAAAACTTTCTTAATAGAATCCAATATCAACAACTTATGCTTAAATGGTAGGTAACCTTACCATATTTTAGCCCCTACT
>JBBRPX010000199.1:0-6803 GCA_038227505.1 Chitinophagales bacterium | reverse complement strand
TTCTCCAAAAAGTGCGCAGAATAGCATCTACATTTGAATATACTTCATACGGCAAAAAAATAAGATCCAGCATTTGCTGGTTAAAACTTAGAAAAGCTGACCGGCTTGTATAAGCAAGGTGTTGTTGTAAAACTACATCTTCAGGTTTCCTAAAAAGCTCCCAAAGGAAATTAATAATGGAAGGTAAAACAATGATGACGGTGACTGCTAAAGTCCAGAACCAGGCGATGGAAGAAAACACCCATCCATATAACAGCAACAAAATTAAACACAGGGGTACTAAACTTCGCCGGAGGTTATCAAATATTTTCCATTTTGAAAGTGCAGAGAGTGGATTTTTATGCAGCTTTCTGTCACTGTCGGGAACGAAGGGCAATACCCATTTGGCTATTTGCCAGTCACCACGCATCCACCTGTGTCGGCGCTGCATATCAGTGTCGTAACGTAGCGGATATTCTTCAAAAAGCTGCACATCTGTAATCAGTCCTGAGCGTGCATAGCAGCCTTCCAGTAAATCATGACTTAAAATTCTGTTTTCAGGAAATCTGTTTTTTAGTGCCAGTTCAAATGCATCAAGATTGTAAATTCCTTTACCAATAAATGACCCTTCAAAAAATAGATCCTGATACACATCAGAGGTGGCTTTTGTGTAAGGATCGGTGCCTGGGTCGTTGCCATGAAGTCTGGCATAAATAGAACTGTCAGATGCGGGTAGTGTATTAGAAACCCTTGGCTGTAGAATGCTGTATCCTTCAGTAACTCTTTTTTTCTTTTCGCTGTATAATGGCTGGTTTAAAGGATGCGCCATTGTGCCGATCATTGTTCTTGCAGTATCTCTGCTTAGCTGTGTATCTGTATCCAGCGTAATAATATATTTTATGCTGCTAAAGCAGAAGTTGTTGCCAACCACTTCTGAAAAAAAGTCTTCTCCTATGTTTCTTAAAAATGCATTTAGCTCGCCAAGTTTACCACGCTTTCTTTCGTAACCCATCCATATTTTATCATTTTTATTCCATTGTCGAGGGCGGTGAAAAAGAAAAAAATTATCATTGCCTGTTTGAGTGTATTTTTTATTGAGATCTATAATTCGGTTTTTTAAAGCGGATAGCAGCAAAGCATCTTCAGGTAAATGTTCTGTGGCAGCATCTTTAAAATCTGTCAACAAAGCAAAATATAAATTGGTTTCTCTGTTGGCCAAAAAGCGTACTTCTAATCCTTCTGTCAACTGATCAATAACAGCAATTGAAGTAATCATGGTTGGTATTACCACCATTGTTGCAGCATCATCAGGAATTCCTTTTGAAAAATCCATTCGGGGGAGGAGAGAAGGACCTGTAAGTTTTAAACTCATCCAGTTTACCAAAGCAATGGCAAGCCTTGAGGTGGTAATGAATGCAACAATGCAGATTGTTATTAGGAAGCCAATAGGTAAATTTTCAGATAATGCTTCAGCAATTAATAAACTACAGAAAACTAGTCCAAGAATAAAAATACTACCCAAATATATTCTTAAAGGATGCCTTGCAGTAAGTCTACTGCATTTTTCACGAAAGGAGGCACGGGAGATAGCTGCTTCAACTGTAGCATAATATCCTTTGCCGGTAAGATAATAACCCACGTGGGACCGTCTTTTATCATGCCTCACTTCATCACTTTCTTTAGCAGTATCTATAACCAGTTCAGCAATGTACTGCTCAGGAAGTTTGCTGCAGCCGGCAATTTTTTCAATGGTATGTCTGTAACCATCTCGGGTGTGAAAATCCATTTTGCTGTAAATGCCATTTATATCCCTTTGAAGAATTTCATGTACAATACTGGTATCTTCCACAAAATCTTTCCAGTTGGCTGTACTTAAAAATCGAAAGCTTCTTATACAATTACCAACGGAAACCTGGGTGGCGGCCTGGTTGCGGTTATCTGCACGAATCATTTCATTGCTTGTGGCGCCAATTTCGGAAAGCCTTTGCTCTATCCAGTTTATTGCGAGTGAAAGTGAACTACCCTTTTCCTGTAATCTTCTATAGAGTTCAGCTATGAAAGTGCTTTCCATCGGCGGTTCCGACCTTGCCATATCTGCTATTACCAAAACAAGATTTTTTGGATCTTTTTCTACGATCTCTACCATTTCATCCGCCCATTTATTTGCAAGAGCTTTATTGGTAATTTCTTCTGATATGAGGGCAGACAGTCTTCTTAAATTTTCAATTAATGCAAGCCGAAGCATAATAGGTATTGCCCATAGCTCACCTAATTTTAGATAGTTAACCGTTTGATATGCTTTTACAAAGCCTGTGAGATTAGCAATATTAACATGACCATCACTATGGGAAATAATTTCTACTGCCATGTAGTATACCCGTGGAAAATTTGCAAATTCACCTTTTACTAGTTTTGGCAGGGCTTTGCTATAACCCTTGGGTAAATGTTTTTTACCTGTATAAATTTGTTCTTCAATTAAATAAAAATTATCGACCATCCATTCTGCCGCCGGTGAAATGCTGTTGTTTTGCTTTAATGTGTCAGATAATAACTCATAAACTTTCAACAAATAATTTTCGTTATCTGCCAAACGTTTTAATAAATGTTCCGCATTTTTGTCGAAAAAAATCTCCTGTCGTTTAGCAATACTAGTTGCATACGCTTCCAGCCTTTCTTTTGTGAATATTTCAGACCTAAGGGGCAGTTTTTCATCAATGTCATCATTACTCTCGCCTAACAGTGGGTCAAAAATTGTTTTTTTTATTCCTGCAAATGCTTGAGGAAGTAATTCAAATAAATCTTTATCCTTATTGTTTTGCTTAAAAACGTTCATTTATTTAATGTGTGGTTAAATAGGTTTGCTCTTTTACTATAAATAGGTAAAAATTTAACCCAGTATTTTTCTAAAAACAGTTCAGTTACGTGAAATAATTGGATACCAGTTATAAATAATTGGCATTGTTAATATATCTATCACAAAATATAAGCCGCTTTATATTTTATACAAAAATGATTGTGTCGATTCGTTGTCTTAAAACAAATTAATTGCTTATAGTTACTTAGGAGTTGTTGTAAATTTTTAGGTAATGATTATATAATTTTCCCGGTTAGGCATATAAATCAAGTAACAATTAAACATTTTAAAAATGTTTCAGAACAGTATGATTCCCAGCATTAAAAATTAGTTTGTATAAGGTGGAAAACCAATGAAAGAAAACAATAAAGACGGTCACCAGTTTTGTGGATTTTACGATAATTGATAAGTTTTTTGCTACAGGCGGTTATTAAAGGAACGAGTAAGAGAGAATCTTTAAATTATTTTTTATGAGATAGTGTTTTCTTTTAAACTTAATATTTTTAAATTATCTGACTTATAGCTTGTGATATGAAACTTAATTCCACCTACTTTTATATTCTACCCTAAAACTTTTTCCATAGCCATACTTCTCGATCCCTTTATTAATATTGTTGAATTAATAAAGTGTTGTTCTTTAAACCAAACCGCTATTTCTTTTGCATCATCAAATTGCAAAAAAGATGAAGGTAAATTTGCAAAATCCTTACCTGCAACCACAACTTGTTTCCATTTATATTGAGATAAAAGATTTATAATATTTGAATGTTCGTTTTTACTTTCTTCGCCTAGTTCCATCATACCGCCGATTATTACAATTTTATTTTCACCCTTCATTAAAGCAAAATTTTTAATGGCAACTTTCATGCTGCTTGGGTTTGCGTTATACGCATCGAGTAAAATGGTGTTGGTTTCTTTTTTAATTATTTGAGAGCGGCAGTTTGTTGGTGTATATGCTTCCAAGGCATTTTTTATTTTGTCATCAGCAATATCAAAGTATTTTCCAATACATACTGCACTCATCACATTTGGCACATTATAATTACCTGCAAGTTGTGTTTTAATACTATTGATATTTGTACCTTTTATTATTTCTACCTCAAGTAAATGCTTATTTTGTTTTGCTATTCCTACATAATCTGCATCTACGGAACCGTAACTTATTTTTTGCTTTATAGCCGCACTCATATTTTGTAAATAATCGTAATCAGTATTTATAAAAATAGTGCCTTCAGTTTTTGCTAAATAATTATATAGTTCGCCCTTACCTTTTTTTACGCCATCTTCACCACCAAAACCTTCTAAATGCGCTTTTCCGCAATTAGTTATTAGTCCATGGGTAGGCATAGTGTATGAACAGTAACCTTCAATTTCATGCAAATGATTTGCACCCATTTCTATAACAGCTATTTCAGCATCTTTTTTTATAGAAAGAATTGTTAGTGGAATACCGATATGGTTATTTAAATTTCCTTTTGTAGTGTAGCATCTGTATGTTGTTCTTAATACTTCGTGTATAAGTTCTTTGGTAGTGGTTTTTCCATTACTACCTGTAATTGCAATAAATGGAATGGTGAAGTGTTGACGGTGATGCTTTGCTAATTGTTGCAGGGTACTTAAAGCATCGTCTACATAAATAATTCTTTCATTAGAAGAGTTGGTTTGCTCATCGCAAACGCAGTAAGATGCTCCTTTTTCCAGAGCAACCTCAGCATAAGTATTGCCATTAAAATTTGGTCCTTTTAATGCGAAAAAAACATCTCCTTTTTTTATTTTTCTCGTATCAGTTTCAATAGAAGGATTTTCAACATATACTTTGTACAATTCTTCAATACTCATGTTGCAAAATTAGTTAGTTGATTTATACAAGTAACAAAAAACCCTTCAATTAATGAAGGGTTCTTTTAATTTATCTTTTTCTACCTTTTCTAGAATTTTGTTTTCTTGATGGGAAGTTATTTCCGTCTTTAAATCCTGGACCTTCCGGAGGGCCAAGGTATGTTTGAGCACATCTAAAACCTACAGTGCTCGCAGATTGGTCTTCTTGCATAAAACGGCGTGTTCCCGGCGATAGCCAATATGCTCTATCATTCCAGCTACCTCCTTTAATAACTCGAGCCTTGTCATTTACTAAAGAAGTAATTCCATAACCGTAATTAACCTGGCTAGCTGAATCTCCATCTAAATAATTTATAACATTATTCTTTTGATAATTAGCTCTGTTTTTTACATCTTCATCAGATATATCTTGTCTTTTTAAATGACCAACACTGTCTCTCTCGTATTCGCCTGAACTGTTCTTAAATAATTTTGTAAACTTGTTTCCACGGAAGTAATTAAAATCCTCTGCGTCTAAAGATGTCATTGCTCTATAAACATCACCTACCCACTCACTCACATTACCACTCATGTTATATAATCCAAAGGAATTTGGATAGAATGATTTAATATTTGCAGTGATAGCAGCACGGTCATTTAAACCTCCCGCAATACCCATATTGTCGCCACTCCCTCTTTTAAAGTTTGCAAGAAATTTGCCTTGCCAACTACCTCTCCGATTGTCTCTTAACCCGTTTGGATTTTTTGACCATGAATAAACCTGCTGGTTAAGTCGATTTTCTTCGCCACTTTGTTTTTCTTTTTTACGAATATTTGGATTTTGATCTAACAAACCGTAGGCTGCATATTCCCATTCAGCTTCTGTAGGTAACCTATACCCCATATTTAAAATACCATCCTCCATTTTTACAGTTGCTCTTGGCTTACCATTTACGTCCTTTAAATCTGTTTTCTTAGGTTTGCTTTTAGCCATCTGCACTAACTCTGGGTTAACAAGATATGCCTCTGTATTAAATGAACCTTCAGCACCACCACCTTTCATTTCTTTTTTTGCAGCATCTTTTTTTAGATAACCCTTTTTTATTAGATTAAGTTCATTCACTCGGTCAGTTCTCCAAATACAAAAATCATGTGCTTGTTGCCAATTTACGCCAACCACCGGATAATAATTGTAAGAAGGATACCTGAAATAATATTCTACGTAGGGTTCATTGTAAGCTAGTTCTTGCCTCCATACCAACGTATCTGGAAGTGCTTTTGTAACAATGTTTGTATCGCCGCTAAACGTATTGTCTAACCAATATAGATATTCCCGATAATGCACATTTGCAACTTCTGTCTCATCAATAAAGAAGGATGGAACTGTTACTCGTCTTGGTACGTTATTCCAATCTCCCATAACATCTTCGTCCTTTGCACCCATAACAAATGAACCACCTTGCACAAAAACAAGTCCCGGACCGGCTTTCGGGTATTTAACTTTTGAAACATGGAAATTTCCCAAATTTTTGTCATCATAACTCCATCCTGTGGCATCAGAAGTGCCTTTTTTCTTACTAAAGATACTTCCGTTTTTACAAGCTCCTAAAGAGAGGGCCGCAAAGGCTGCTAGTACAAAATATCTACTTGAAAAGATTTTTAACATGGTATATTGTCGTTTTACAATTTATGAAACGAAGAAAATTTGTGGTTATTGTTGGTTAATAGATAAGTGCTGCGAATATAAATAAATTCGTCTTAAAAGATAGTATGGTTTTATATTTTTAGCGTTTTATTTAATTATTAAACAATTTTTTAGAATAGTGCAACGTTTTCTAAAAAATACATGTCTCTTTATTCTTGAACGACAATGGATCAACAATAATACCATTCATTAATTATTCTGATATTTTTTGCAGTTTTTAAATCATTTGGAATTGGGTGCTTAATATTGATATTCATTATCTAATAAATTGGTTTTATTTAACAAGAATTTATACCTTAGCATATAGTTGGGAAAATAATTTAAACACAATCATCCATTTAAAATAAACGCTTATCGGGTAAGTCTACCTAACCAAGACAAAAAAATAGAATGAAACAAGCAACCTTGAAGTTAACCACTATATTATTTTTAATAGGTGGTACTACA
>JBBRPX010000198.1:0-6831 GCA_038227505.1 Chitinophagales bacterium | reverse complement strand
GTATGCTGCAACATCATCTTCCATTGCTATTTTTTGAAACTCAACCTGCGCTTTTGCCTCTTTATAATTTTCGTATTGAGTGAGCACTTTAGCTTTTAAGAATATTTCCAGCTGCTCTTTTTGTGCAGTGTTTATTAAAATTACCTGATCTGCAGTTTTCTTTTCAGCTTTTGCTTTAGCAAAAACATCCATTGGGATAGATACACCTAAATTATATTTCGGAGTAAATAATGCGAGCTGCGAATTACTTATTACAAATTCGTTTAAATTGCCGCCTAGATTTACAGAACTTAATAATGAACTATTTGCCTTTTTTCGTGCAATTTCTGCAATAGTTATATTTGCGTTTGCGGCCTTTATCTGCGTATTTCTTAAAACAAGATCTATTAGTTTTTCCTTAATATCATCTTCACTGCCAGGCACAACTTTCTTTAGCTTCTTATTGATGGTATTTTTACCGGTCACGCTGTTATATTCATCCACCAATCTCCTTACCGAATCCGGCATTTTACCTAAAGATTGACCGGTTATGTTATTGGCAAAAAGAATAAGGAATGCCAGTAATATTTTATTCATAAACTTTAATTTTTATTTTAATAAAATCCATTAATTTATTTAACCTTCAATTATTTTAGATTCGTGCTCCTTGTTATCAAACTCCACTAATCTTTTAAACATTGACATTACCCCAAAAATAAAAAATACAGTTGGCATATTACCAATAGATACCTGCGCATATAACGTTACAATGACAGAAAAAATTGAACAGGTAATGGCTGCGATATAGAGTTTGTATTGTTTGTTTTTTATTACAAAGTAGTAATGAATGCCTTGGTATAAAAACATTACAAACGGAAGTATTGACACAAATAGACCAATCCAGCCTATATCAAGCGCCAGCATTAGCAAGCCGCTATCAGGCGGAAAACCTGCAAGTCTGTGTGTTGGATAAAAGCGCCTGCCATCTACACCCGATGTGGCTACACCACCGCCAATTGGATGCTCATATATATAAGGCTGAATAGATTTTCTGTTGATAGAACGTACATTTAATGATTCGTCTTTGCTATCAAACGTAGAACGCAATCTATTTAGTGTAGGCGTATCAACCGGCACTAAAATAATAAAAAGTAAACAAAAAATAGTAACCACCATGGTTATAATGGTTGCTTTGTTTTTTAACGTCATCAATATATATAAAGCTATACCTGCAGGCAACATTACGGTTGTCGTACGAGTACCTGAATACGACATACCTAAAAATAAAATAAGTGAAACAAAAAATAATTTAAACTTTTTACGTTTTTCATTTTCATTAATAGCGAGTATGATCGTTATTACTGCCATACTACCGCATAAACAACCAAATGTTGCCACACCTTCCAGAAAAGAGAATTTACGGATAGTTCCGCCTTGAAACAGTAATCCCCATTCATGTTCGTCTATTGAATTTATTTCAAATTGAAATAACCCAAACCATTGTTGATAACAGCCATACAAAGCGGCGATGAAGGCCATTATAATCCAAAACTTTAAAAAATCTTTAAAACGTTTCGGTGTGTTAAATAGCCTGTAGGCAATAACATAAAACAAAATTTGTATGGCAAATCGTTTGCTTGCAAAAAGCCACCCAATAATGTTTTCAACATTTGGATTAAAAACTTCAATGATATAATATAAAATGTAAAATAAAAGTAAAATGCTAACAGGGTATTTTATCAAATTACCTTTTTGATTTTCATCTTTTTTAGCATTCCAATATGTCCCCATAAATAAAAATAAAACCAGTACTTCGCAAAATGTACTCAGTGGTAAATTTTTGTCTAAAAGTCTTCCGGGAAAAGCCGTAAAAAAGCCGATAAACATTAAGATATAACAACCTTGTAAAGGAATAAACAAACAGACATAAACTATTAGAATACCTAAAAGAACCCCTCCTATTGCAAACGTGACAAACGATAATCCATTTGCAGCAAAATAGCCTGCCAGTAAAGCTAAAAAAGCAAATACAATTACTGAAATAGTCGAAGTTGTACGATTTTTAACTAGTACAGAACTTAAAGTACCAGGCTTTAGATATTTATTTATTGTTGTCAAAATAGATTAAAAAAATAAGATTGAAATAATTAATAAAGCAACGATGACGGTTACAAAAATTATTGATATAATCTGTGAAAAGTTTGACATCCTAACATCCATTTCTTCTTCATCAGCGTTTTCCATTTCTTCTTTTTTTGTTTATCAATTTATATATTTCATTTACTGATGCCTCCCATGTATGAGATTTTGCCATCTCTCTTCTTGCATCTTTTTTATTTTTGTCTGATAACTTATTTATAGCCTCTTCAATTTTTTCAACGTACTCTTCTTTATTTTCGCACAAATAAACCTGGCTGCTAAACATTTCCATTGCTTCTGTTTTTGTTGCAACAACAGGCTTCCCTGCTGCAAGGTATTCATCCACTTTTCTCGGATAGTTTCCTATCGTCATTTGATTAAGCAATTGAGGATTTATACATACGTCAAAAGCGTGAGTGTATTCAGCTAATTGTGAAGGTAGTTTTGCGCCTAAAAAATAAACATTGCATAATTGATGTAGTGCAGATAATTTAAACGCATCATCTTCAGGCCCTACTAAAACTATATTCCAAATTGGTCTATTAACAGCAATAAAATAAATTAAATCAATGTCTAACCTTGTTGCTGTTAAAGAACCGCAATAACCAATAATTGGATAATTAATGTTTGCAATATCACTTGGTATTCCAGATGGCGTTGCAAGAAAATCTTCCACATCACAGCCTTGACCGACATCTGCAACATTAGGATTATTTTCATATGCGTAGCTTGCTAAATATTTTGAATTTGCTGCAACGCAATCTGCTTTTTCAATGATAAAAGATTCGGCTCTTCTACCATGACGAACGAAATACTTTTGGGACAAAAGAAAATCTCTAATGTAGTAAATAAACACATTTGGTTTGAGATAGTCTTTTAAATAAAGACCATTAAAAAAATCGTTATCAACAAATAGTATAAACGCTGACAACCCAAGTTTTTCTATTGCCCATTCAATTTCATTCGCTAATTTTTTGTTGTTTCTTTTATTAAAAAAATTATATACCAACCCCGATGGCAAAAAATTAATAGATTCTACAATAATTCTAGGATTAAAGACCCATAAATTTGAGCTAATTTCATTAATAATATGTTCATCATGTTTTAGACTCTCTTTTCTGTTCATTGTTTGAATGTCTTTGGATGCTTTCAAATTACTGATCCTGTCCAATGGCCTGTTTACATACAAAACCCTGTTATTTTTAGCAATTTCCATTGCAATATTTTTGCAATTGCTACCTATAGGAATATCCCAGGGCTGCAACCCGAAAATGATAAAATCTCTATTTCTAATTAACGAATTTTCCATGATAATTTAGCTATAAAAATTTTTAAAAATTCAGGATAAAAATAAAATGCGTATTTAAAGGCATTTAAAAAATTTATCTTAAACAGTTTATACAACAAAAATTGAGTAATACAAAACCCGATAAAATGCGAAATTACCAATGCATAGCCCGCCCCTATAAATTGAAATTTTTTTATAAAAAAATAAAGCAACGATACCTGCACAATGGCGATAATACTGGTTGTAATTAAATTTAAAAAAGGCTTGCCGGTTGAATCCATAATTACGCCATATTGTTTTAAAAAAGCCAACGTAATGCTTGTAAACGCTATTAACTGTAAATATGGGATTGCATCATAATATTGCGTGCCCGCCAATACAAAAATAATTGCTTTTGGAAAAATTAAAACAAAGAGGACAAGTGGCATTACCACAGTAAGTGAAGCACCAACAGTTTTTTCGTAATAATATTTAATTTTCGATGGATTATTACTATTATCTGATTGAGCACTTTTAGGAAATAAAATATCGCCTAAAGTTTGAGAAGGAAGATCTGATAAATTTATAAAACGCATGGCAATATTTTGCGAAGCATTAAAAGTAGTCGTGCCCAAAAGTGGTGATAACATCAACTGATCTGCACTTCTAAAAACCAAGGTACTTAATCCCGAAGCAAAAACAAATTTACCAAAATGAAAAAGTCTTAAAACCCACTCCTTAGAAAATACAAAAGACTTTTGTATCAAACTTTTTATATACCTGTAAGAAACTATGGCACCTACTAACAAGCCGATATCGTAAATAATTACAAGCGTATTAAGCGAAATTTTATGATTAATTATATAAAATAAGAAAACAAGTGATAAGGTTATCCCTTGCCTAAAAAAGTAAGTCCAAAAGAGCCCTTTAAATAATACCTTACTATACATTAACCATTCAAAGTGCGAAAAAGGTATCATCAGTAATAAGCCCAACTGCAGAAAATACAACATTGATTCTAATTGCGGAGCTTTAAAAAAATGTGTAAGAAAGGGAGTCAAAATAAACATTAACAAAGCTGTAATTAAAGTAATAATGAAATTCAAGAAAAATGCAGCTCCAACCACATATTTATGATCTTTATCACCGCTACTATTTATAAATTTTATTAGTGCGGTTTTTACAAGCCCTTGTCGTATTAACTCTATGATTGATGTAATACTCATAAACAGAGCCCATACGCCCATTTCCTGCTTTGTGAGCGCCTTGTGTGCAAGAATCATTGTGATGAAAAGCCCAGATAAAGGCACCGATAATTTTTGCAGCCCGCTAAAAAATCCTAAATGAATCCAACCGCTATATTTTGAAGCGTGCGACATATAACTAATATTTTACGCTTGGGTTTGAAGAGATAATATTATCTGTAGTATTATTATTTATTTCTTTTGGAAGAGGCTTTTCAAGGGTAAAAATAAACCGCATATTAAATCGTACAGCAAGTTTATAAAGCACTATAGGCACAGTTAAACCAGCTAAAATACCCGAACACAGAATTATAAAGATATTGTCTACATAAAAAAGTTTAGTAAGCATAATCCTAACACTTGCAAATACTATAACGGAAGATACATAAATGTAAAGAGAATGTTTACCTAAAACTGTTAGCCATTTTAAACTATTCTTACGCTGTAAATAAAAAGTAAGATGAATTATAAATGTACAACCCACTAATGCTATAAATAAGAATATTACTGGTTCATAAAATTCAACATACATATACTTACTCGTAGAATGATGTAAGTTTTGGAAAAGAAAATATATCTGACCACCTAAAAATGGTAACAGCATTAAAAATAAATTTTTGCCTGATTCGAAGTACTTCATATTCTCAGGATTCAGTAAAAAACTACTTACGAAATCACCTATGGCAAAGAAAATATAATAGTGAAATATATCAAAAACAAGCCCAGTTGGAATACTTTGCTGATAAATTAGGGACGAAATATAAAATAAAAAAAGTCCGATAATGATATTGTAAAATACTGTTAGCTTTAAAAAATGCTTTACAAAGGAATAAACGAACGATACATTAAAAAGTGCATATAGATACCAAAACTGAGCAATTTCTCTTGGTAAATAAAATAAATTAAGATAAGATGAAACTGTTGGGTGACCGTTGGTATATTTTGTAAAAATAATCTGTAATGAAAGCTGAATAAAGCCCCATACGAAATAAGGGTATAAAATACTTCTTGCCCTATCTTCTATGTACAACTTTAACCCTTTTTTTTGAAGACTTCTTGTAAAAAACAGCCCCGAAATAATGAAGAAGAGCGGCATTCTAAAACTGTACAAGAAAATGTTTATGTACTCTAAAAAATGATAGCTACCCATTTCAATTCCTGCTTCCTTTGATCCCTCAAATACATGCCGATAGCAAACTAAAATAATTGCAATACCCCTTGCATAATCAATCCAACTAAGTCTCGATAATTTCATTTATCAGAATTTAGTAATGCTAGAAATTAATATTTTCTAATAAAACATTATTGAGGATCGCTCCTTTATTTTTTATCCCAAGAGACGATATAAATTGTATCGACTTTTCATCAACCTGAGAAACCGGCGCTGTGGCAGAAAAAACTGTAAAAACTTCATCTACATAAATAGCAAGCTCCCTGCTATCAGCATAATCATTTAATGCCGCCCCTTCTATCAAAACATAATCAAATTCTGCTCTCGCTATATTTAAAAAAGCTTGCAGATCTATGTTTTGAAAAACTTCAGATGGAGTAAAATTTCCTGCTTTACATCCTATCACACTCAATCCTGCAAGGCCTTCAGACGATTCATCACCAAGCAATTTTTGATTTTTTAAATTAAAATAATTATTTTTTTCAATTGCCAGATTATTTATGATTGCCTTAGGATTAAATTTTTGAGTGACAGAATTGTTACCAAAATTTAAATCTAAAAGCAATACTTTCTTTTTACTCAAAAGTAAACTGAAGGCTAACGATTCAATCACAGAAGTTTTTCCTACCTGTCGTTGTGTACTTGTTAAAAGGAAAATTTTATTTGGACTTTTTAATATTTCGTATCGCAACTTCCGAATATTATTTTTATAAAGAATTTCTCTTGGGTGTTTTTTTTCCTCATAATCACTGGCAATAATTTGTTGTTCAGTAGCTTTTTTCAAAGGAATATTATTTAATACATTTGTCACATTCAACTTGACTTGCTTTTTAAAAAGCGAAGGAGTTTTCAATCTGGAATCGAATATTTCTATCAATAAAAAAATAATTGCAGAAAGAAATAACATTGATATACCTGAAAGAATAATTGTGATTAAAGTTTTTTTTGACTCAGGATCGAGTGCAGGCTGCCCAACAGCAGTTTGAATGAAGTTTTGAGTTGGACCATCCTTTGCAAGACCTTCAGCTTTG
>JBBRPX010000197.1:0-6845 GCA_038227505.1 Chitinophagales bacterium | reverse complement strand
TCTACACCTAATATTTTAGATGCAGCGGAAAGTTTTTTAAAAAGCACCAGTTCATGCTCACTGTAATCGAGTTTCATAAATACAAAAATAGGAAAAGCTGTTTGCAGTTGCTTTAAATGGTAGAACATGATGTAATTTCACCCCTGTATTATTTGAATAACGAAAGTTGTAAGAAAAGAAGAAACGGTACGTAACAAGTAAAAATAATTTTATGATTTTAAAAAAAATAGGCCTTCCGATAATTTTGCTTTGTTTTTACACTCTTGTAAATGCACAAATAAAAACTGTTTATCCTGAAGGATTAAAAGTTGGAGACAAAGCGCCGATATTTTCTGCAAAAAACCAAGATGGAAAAGAAATGGATTTGGATAAGTTATTAAAAAAAGGAGAAGTTGTAGTCCTTTTTTATAGAGGTCAATGGTGCCCTTATTGTAACCAGCAATTAAAAAAAGTAAATGATTCTCTGCAATTTATTTCTGCGAAAGGTGCAACAGTATTGGCGATAACTCCTGAAACGGCAGAAAATGTAAAAAAAACGATTGAAAAAACCAAAGCAAGTTTTTCTATAATTGAAGATGAAAACCTTGCTATAATGAAAAGTTATAAGGTAAATTTTGCTGTTGATGAAAATACAATTGCCAAGTATAAAAACTATGGAATTGATTTTGACAAAGCCAATGGAAGCAACTCGGCTAACTTACCGGTCCCTGCCGCCTACATAATTGGTAAAGATGGTAAAATAAAATACGCTTTTTTTGATGTTAACTACACAAAGCGTGCTTCAGTAAAAGATATTATTGATCATCTATAACTTTTGAAGTATTATAAAAAGTTCATGACCTTTTCTTGGGCTGATGGAATTGTAGCAACCGTCCATTATTTTAATTTGGAAATTATTTTTAAACAAATGAAGGTACTCGCCTTTGCTGCCGCTGAATGGCGGGCCTCCTTCGAACATTCTATTAAAGAAAACACCAACCAATTTGCCATTTGGCTTTAAAAGTTCTTTCATTTTGGCAACGTAATTTGTTCGTAACAAAGGATCAATAGCGCAGAAAAATGTCTGCTCAACGATTAAATCAAATGTTTGGTTTAACTCAAAGAAGTCGCCACAAATAACATTTAATTCTTTGTTGAGATATGCGGTTAATGCATCTTTTAGTTTTTCTACAGGCAGCGGAGAAATATCTATCAATGTAATATTTGTAAAACCATTTAAAAGGAGATATTCAGCTTCGTAAGCGTTACCACAGCCGGGTATTAGAATAGAAAGGTGCTTATCACTCAGCTGATCGAAGTACTCTTTTAAAGGAGGAGAAACTCTCCCCATATCCCAGGCGGCAGCATTGTTTTTATACCTGTTGCTCCAATAATTTGCGTTTAATAAATCAGGCTGTTTTTTCACTGTGTTTTACGTTTGCTGAAATATTATTTTTACTCCACTGTATTCTTTTTATCAAAGGATGTTGCCTTACTTTGCAATCATCTTTTAAACAGATGGCGCAGCTAAAGGTCATGCAGGCATCTGAGTGCACAAAAATTTCTAAAGAGTCACCATATTCTTTTCTGAGTAAGCCTGATAATTCATCAATTTCATGATGCGCTTCGTATACATTAAAATACCATGGCACAGTTAAATGGGCATCTAAATGAAGCAAAGCACCATATTTAATAATGCGCAGATTGTGCATATCAACCCAATTAACTCCCCGATTTTTATTTAGTGTTGCAATCATTTCTGTTAACAAAGCCTCATCAGCTTCATCCATAATACCCGCAACAGAACTGCGGATAATTTTATAACCGGTGTAAGAAATAATCATTGCAAAAAGTATAGCCACAGCACTGTCTATCCAATAAATATTTGTGAAATAAAGAAGCGTTAGTCCAACAATTATACCTGCAGTTGTATAAGTATCACTCTTTAAATGTTGGCCACTTGCTACAAGCGGGAGAGAATTATTCTTTTTACCCACACGCTCGCACACAATACCTGCAGCATAATTTACTACGGCAGTTATTACGATTAATAATATTCCCCAATCAAGTTTGTGAACTGATGCCGGTACATAAAGGTTTTTAGCGGCTCCGTAAATGATCAGGATGCCTGCTACAAATATCAGTGTGCCTTCAACAGCGGCTGAAATAAATTCTACTTTGCCATGTCCGTAGGGATGATCGTTGTCTTTCGGTCGAGCAGAAACGACCAGGCTGTAAATGCCCAATAGCCCTGCTACAATGTTTACAATACTTTCCAGTGCATCTGTTAAGATGGCTACTGAGTGTGTAAGCAGGTAAGCAGTAATTTTTACAATGAACAAAAGCACGGAAAGAATAGCAATTCTTTTTTGTATCCTTAAATTTTGGGAGCTGGCTTGCATGAGCGACAAAGATAAGGGTGTTACAATATCAGTATTTATGCATCTCTTTATCCTATCGGCTTATTATTTTGGGAAACTTTAAAAAACTTTAATTACACTGAAATATTGTAACATTGAAAAACTATAGCCGACGGGCTGGAGGATAGCAGTGGAAAGCCCACAGTGAAGCGCAGCGCAACGAGGACTTGTAGCGAATAGCCGCAACAAATGAAGATTCATGGTAGAAGTTGACAGCCCCAAAAACCAACGGAATGAAAGTGTTTAAAAACTATTTATAAAGCCCAAACCCTTAAATTTGCAGCACAAAAAAATAACTATGAATTTTCAACTTTCTGAGGAGCAGCTAATGATACAACAGGCTGCTAGAGATTTTGCTATAAATGAATGTTTACCCGGTGTTATTGAAAGAGATGAACACCAGAGTTTTCCAAGAGAACAAATAGAAAAACTGGCTGATCTTGGTTTTATGGGTATGATGGTAAAGCCGGAATATGGTGGCAGTGGACTGGATACAATGAGCTATGTTATTGCCATGGAGGAAATAAGTAAGGTTGATGCGAGCGTGAGTGTTTGTATGAGCGTAAACAACAGCCTGGTTTGTTATGGTTTGCAGGAATACGCAAATGAAGAACAAAAACAAACTTATTTAAAACCACTTGCACAGGGCAAAAAAGATAATGAACTTTATATTGGTGCATTTTTATTGAGTGAGCCGGAAGCCGGTAGCGACGCAACTTCGCAACAAACAACTGCGGAAGATAAAGGTGATTATTATTTATTGAATGGTGTAAAAAACTGGATCACCAATGGAAACAGTGCAAGTGTTTATCTGGTAATTGCGCAGACAGATGTGAGCAAAGGTAGCCGCGGAATAAATGCTTTTATTGTAGAGAAAAAATGGGCAGGCGTTGTTGTTGGTGCCAAAGAAAACAAACTTGGTATTAGAGGTAGTGATACGCACACCATTTTATTTACCGATGTAAAAGTGCCTAAAGAAAACCGCATAGGTGAAGATGGGTTCGGTTTTAAGTTTGCCATGAAAACGCTTGCAGGCGGCAGGATTGGTATTGCCGCACAGGCTTTGGGAATTGCAAGTGGTGCTTTCGAACTTTCTTTGGCATACAGCAAAGTAAGAAAAGCATTTAAAACAGAAATAATGAACCACCAGATTATTCAGTTTAAGCTGGCAGATATGGCTACTAAAATTGAAGCATCCCGTTTACTTTGCCTTAAAGCGGCTTGGGAAAAAGATGAGCATTTAGACTACACATTGAGCAGCAGTATGGCAAAAGTATTTAGTAGTGAAACTGCTATGTGGACTGCTACTGAAGCTGTGCAGATTCACGGTGGTTATGGTTTTGTAAAAGAATACCATGTAGAAAGAATGATGAGAGATGCAAAAATTACACAGATATATGAGGGTACAAGTGAAGTGCAAAGAATTGTAATTGGAAGAAGTATTTTAAAATAGATTAAAAGTAATGAGTACCGAGTATTGAGACAGAAGTTTCAATTAATGAAAAATAATAATAAAAGAAAAGTGCGAACGTTAATATGTTTGCACTTTTTTTTGAACATAAAAGTAAATTTTACTTTCTTAATACTTAACAGTTAATACTTAATACTTTTACAATCTAAAAACTTAATTCTAACTACCTAACACTAACCATGTCCATCATTCAAATAGAAAATTTAAAAAAAGCTTACGATACCAATTACGTTTTAAAAGGTATTAATTTAAATATTGAAGCCGGACAAATTGTTGGCTATATTGGCCCTAACGGTGCCGGAAAAAGTACGACTATTAAAATACTTTGCGGTATTACCAGCGACTTTGAAGGAAACGTTTCTGTGATGGGATTAGATGTGAGGAAAAACCCTATTGAAGTAAAACAGAAGATCGGTTACATACCTGAGCTCGCTGCTTTGTACGAAGTGCTTACACCTGTTGAATACTTACGTTTTAGCGGAAAATTATATAACCTGGAAGATGATGTGATTACTAAAAAGACAAACGAACTACTTCGTTTATTTGACCTGCAGGACAAAGCAAATACCAGAATGACGAGTTACAGCAAGGGTATGAAACAAAAAGTTTTGCTTATCAGTGGTCTTATACACAATCCAGAAATAATTTTTCTTGATGAGCCTTTAAGCGGGCTGGATGCCAATGCAGTAATACTCGTAAAAGAAATATTATCACAGTTAAAAAAATCGGGTAAAACAATATTTTACAGTTCGCATATAATGGATGTTGTTGAAAAAATTAGTGATAGAATTGTAATTATTGACAAAGGCGAAGTAAAAGCTGACGGTAGTTTTGAAACGCTGAAAGCCAATGCACACTTGGGATCTCTTGAAAATATTTTTACTGCACTTACCGGCGGTAGTGAACAGCACCGAAGTACCGCAAATGAATTTATTAATGTTTTAAACAGCTAACATGGATAAATTAATTTTACGTTTTGTCCTTTTTTTTGCAAAAGCATTTTTAAAAAAAGATGTTGATTTTGAAAAACTAAAAATCATTGCGGAGACTAAACTGATTATGGACAGGCGCAGGGTGCGTGTAACCATGAAAAAGCAAAGCAATAAAGAACCCAACAACCAGTTGTTAATGACTTTAATAGTGTATTGCATTTTGGGGTTATTTATTGGCATACTGGTGCTTACTTTAAAAGAAATTGTAATCACCATGACGATCATACATTCTTATATATTGTTCATGATGGCAATGACGCTCATTACAGATTTTAGTTCTGTATTGTTGGATACAACAGATAATCAAATTATACTCCCCCGCCCCGTAAACAGCAAAACTTTTTTTGTGGCCAGGCTTGTACATATCCTTGTTTACCTTTTACAGTTTACAATTGCACTTGCTTTGTTTCCTATAATTTTTATATTTATTGGATATGGTATTCTTGTCGGGCTTGCATCGCTTATTACAATATTACTTACGGTAATGTTTGCTGTTTTTATTACATATCTCCTATATGGTTTGATATTAAGAATAAGCAGCGAAGAAAAAATAAAAGATATTATCAGTGGCTTTCAAATAGTGATGACAATTATTTTTGCGGTCGGTTTTCAAGTTGTACCGAGGCTTATTAATATGGAAAATTTAAAAGTTTCCATGCCTATTCATTGGTATACTTATCTACTTCCTCCCATGTGGATGGCCAATGCATTGCAGGCTGTGCAACAGTTACATGTTGATGGACCTCATTTTATAATGATCTTACTTGCTGTTGCATTACCAGTTTTTACTTTTTGGGTTATGATAAAATTTCTTGCACCATCATTTGCAAAAAAAATAGCGGCCATGGGCAATGCGGGCACACAGGAAGAAGTGGTTTTAAATAAAGCAGGTCAACAAACAAAGGGATTATCAGAAAAAATAGCCCCAATAATCTGTGTGAATAAAACCGAAGAAGCAGGCTTTGAAATGGCGTGGAAAATGACGGCAAGAGATAAAGGTTTTAAAATTCAGTTTTATCCAAGTCTGGCTTACATACTCGTATTTGTATTTATTGTTGTTTTTAAACGGGGAGAAGACTTTGCAAATACATGGTCCACATTAAGTAGTACGAAAAGTTTTTTGTGGTGTGTTTACCTGCCCATGTTTGCAATTTCTGCGGCGGTATCTTTAATTGCATTCAATGAAAATTTTGCTGCTTCTTGGGTGTATATTTCCCGACCGTTAAAACTACCCGGCAGTATGATAAGCGGTGCTTTAAAAATGTTGCTGGTTAAATTTTTTACACCAATCATCTTAGTGCTTTTTGCATTTTCGTATTATGTGTGGGGCTATAAAATAATTGATGATTTTTTACTGGGTATTTTTAATAGCATTCTTGTTTGTTTAATTATTGCTCATGTGGGGAAAAGTTATCTGCCCTTTTCCATGCAGCCCAATGTAAGCCAGCAATCAGGCAAATTCGTACGTGTATTTATTCAGATGGCTATTATAGGATCACTTGTTGGCTTGCATTACCTTGCATTAAAAATTTGGTGGTTGGTGGCTGTTCTTGTACCTTTTTCTGCTGCTGGTTGCTATTTTCTTTTTCGTACGATACAAAATTATTCATGGCAAAAAATATCCGGTTAATAAATGGTAAATGAAACATTGTATAAAGAAATTGCAGGTTTTGCAAAATCTAAAAATACTACCCTTGTAGCAGTTTCGAAAATTAAACCTGCGTCGGACATCCAACAAATGTATGACCTGGGGCAAAGAGATTTTGGCGAAAACTATGTACAGGAACTGGTAGAAAAACAGGCTGTACTACCTGCTGATATTGTATGGCATTTTTTAGGTCATCTGCAAAGCAATAAGGTTAAATATATTGCGCCGTTTGTGCATTTGATACATAGTGTGGATAGTGAAAAACTATTGAAAGAAATAGACAAACAAGCTGCAAAAAACAACAGAAAAATAAATGTCTTGCTGCAGATTCATAT
>JBBRPX010000196.1:0-6880 GCA_038227505.1 Chitinophagales bacterium | reverse complement strand
GGCCGGTTGGCTATAACCGTGTATTGGATTTAGCTGTGTTGAGCTTGCGCCGTCGCCGAAAGTCCACCGAATAGAATCTGTGGTTGCCAACGGTGTAGTTGTATTGTTGAAATGATAAGTGTACAGATTAGGCGCAAGGCTATCTCGGTAATTTGTAAAGTTTGCTACAAGCGTACATGGAGGTGTAGTGCTTGTAATAACGACCACTTTGCAAAAGTAATTTGCACAAGGCACCGCACCTGAAACAGTAATCCTTTTTATAACAAGGCAAACATTGTAACTACCTGCATTTGTATAAGCATGGTTAGGGTTAATATCATGAGATACCGTTCCGTCACCAAAATTCCATGTGATTGAATCTGTAGAATTGTAACCGATGCTGAGGTTATTAAAATGAACAACATTGGTTTGTAAAGACTCTGTTGCAAAATATGCCTTAATGTTACATTGATAAATTATTGGCGGCACCACTACAATATAGCATTTTTCGCTGATGCAATTGGTAAGTGGCGTGCCGGCAGTTGACCTTTTAATTATTCTTATACAAACATTGTAAGTACCCGGAGCCGTGTATACATGCACAGGGTTGTTTTGGTAAGATGTTGAACCATCGCCAAAGGTCCAACGAATAGAATCTATTGAACTACCACCCACCGAAGTATTTGTAAAATGATAATTATTAATACTGATGCCTGCGCTATCCCGATACCAGCTAAAATTCGCTGTTAAGTAACACGGTGGCGTTGGAAGGGTTACGTGTACTAGCTTACAGAAATATTGAACACAAGCTGTAGTACCTGCAATAGTTGGCTTTTTAATTATAAGGCAAACATTAAAATTGCCTGCCGCTGTATAAGAATGCGTTGGAGTTACATCATGAGATACTGAGCCATCACCAAAATTCCACGTGATAGAATCGGCTGTATTATAACCGCTACTTTGGTTATTAAAATGAAACACATTTACCTGTAGAGAATCTGAAATAAAATATACCTGAAGATTGCATGGTGTTGGTGGAGGCGCTACTGTAACTGTATGGCATACCTCACTTACACACGGCGCACCTGTTACAGCGGTGGAAGATTTTTTTACTCTAAGGCAAACATTATAAGTGCCTGCATTGGCATATTGATGGGTAGGGTTTGCATCATAAGAAACAGTTCCGTCACCAAATGTCCAGCGTATAGAATCGCCTGTAGTGAAACCAACTGATGAATTGTTAAAATATACCTTTAAAGATGCATTGCTTTGATTGATAAATGCAGCAGTAAGGTTGCAAGCGTTTTGCCCGATAGTTAATTGCTTTACCAGCGAATCTATACAAACAATTAAGCCATTGGGATTGCGCCTAACTACAATATGCTTTACGCTGTAAATACCAACGGTATAAGTATGTGTTGGTGAAAAAATATTGCTCGGTGTAGAACCATCGCCAAAGCGCCAGTATTGTTGCACGTATGCAGAATCAGTTATTGTTGCAGGATTAAATTTTACTGTAGAACCCGATTGAAACTGAAAAGTAAAATCTGGGTTACAACCTGTTGTGTTTGTCTGTGCATAGCTTTTAAAAAAGAGTAGTGCCGAGAAAAGTACCAGGGTTGTGAGTAGCTTTTTCATAAATAAATGTTTAGTTTGATTTGGGTATAGACAAACATTAGATACCCTGTTTATTTATAACGTTGCCTCAAGCATATTTAATTATGATCGTGTCTAATATTAATAATGTGAAGATTTTATTTTTAGTGGTGGGAATTAAAACAATTAAAGAAATTTACAAATTTATTTGCCGACTTAATTTGTGTTTCTAACATTTTGCACAAAAAGCTCAATAGCTTTTCTACCAGCCCTGCCACTGCCTGAATAATTGTTTATCATAATAGAAAACAACAACAATTTATTTTGCTTTGTAATTAAATAACCGCTGAGCGAAACATTGTTGCTCATGCTACCGGTTTTAGCATAAATGTACCCTTGAGCGTTTTCGTAATATCCCCGCAAAGTACCCTGCCCCGCTGTTGGCAAAATCCTTTTCATTCTATCCAAACCAAATTCTCTCTGCAGTTTGTCTAAAATAAATACAAAATCTTTAGGTGAGAATAAATTGTAACGGCTGAGTCCGCAGCCATCTGCCCATCTGGGTTTTGTAGGCAAATCGTTTAAGTCATTTTTTAAGAGCGTATCTATCATTTCTTCATCGCTCATGTAACCTAACTTTTCGTTGCTTGCCATCAGCAAGGTTTGCTCAGCAAAAAAGTTATCGCTGTTAAACATCATTGGTTTAAAAAGTGAATCAACCGGGCGGGAGTAAATAAATTTAATATCATTGCTTATAAACTTAGGCATTTCATCAATAGCCAATACCCCAATCTTTTTATGAACTGCATCGCCCAGCAATTTTGCCGATAGTGCTGCAGAAGTAATAAATGGTGTGATAACCGTTTCGTTGCTTTTGTTGTTTTGTATGGCTGTGAAACTGTTGCTGAAAAAGTCACGCTGCACAGTCGTTTGTTCATTGCTGTCTGCAAAGTTTTGTAAGAATGTAAAAGAGGAAGAGAATGGTGGAACGGTTTCAAATTTGTTATTCTTTAACGTAAATGCTACTGCGTTGCCGTACACCGGAAGTGCTGATCTTTCAGCCATATAATAATCCTGGTAGTCACTCCAAGCCCAACCACTACCATAAGCCTTGCTTTTAAAAGCATCATTTATATAAATGTGCTTTGAAGAAGCAGTTAAAAAGTTTATTACGGGTTGGCTTTTAAAATCAATGTGCAGCAAAGTAGGGTCACCGGAAGGATAAACAAAAACAGCGGTATCATTCTCAGCATACCGCATACCTACCAGGCTATCGCCTAAATATTTCATACCCGCATAAAGGGAAAATAATTTGACATTACTACTTGGTATAAAGTTTTTATCTGCATTGTAATTGTATAAATATTTACCGGTTGCAGGCTCGTAAATACTAATGCCTACATGTCCAGTTGCAACTACACTATCATTTAAAAAAGAATTGCTTTGTTGTTGGGTTATTTGGCCTATTGTTTTACACGAACAAAACAAGAGAAGTATTAAAAAAGGAATAATATTTAGATGTTTATTCATTGGGTTGTGAATAGCGGGTTGTGAATAGTGAATAGTGAAATGGTGAATTGTTCAGCGTTCGTACAATAATAGTAAGACAGTTTGTGTGTTGTTCATTGCCAATTGTCCATTGTCTATGGTCCATCGTCTGTCGTCCAATCTCAATACTCAATTCCGCTCCTGCACCCTTAACCACCTTTCAGGTAATTCATTTTTACTGGCTGTTAAATAATCTTTCTGGCTGCAAGCAATAAACTTTGCATTAGGCAACTGCATCCACCATCGGTTTGTTCTTTTGCTTTGTAAAAACAAGGTATCTACTTCTGCAAAAACTACATGGTACTCATTAAAGTTTTGCCTTTCTTCCAATGAGCTTTCCTGTGCCATTTTATGTCTGCCATCTATAAAATACCAAAGCATTTGTGCGATTTGTTTTGCAGTAATTTCAGCCGCATCATCTTTTGGCTGGTAACCATACATTCCAAAACTACTTAGGTTATTGCTCATGCCTGCAAACCTTGTAAGCATACATGCTTCCACACCTGTAAGCCCATTGGGACAATTTTTGTTTGTTGGCGCATCGCTGTATTTAATAGCGCTTACGTCAAAACTTAGCATATTGCTGTTACGCAATACCGGTTCCATTTCATCTATATCGTGCTGCACATGGCCAAGTCTGTAACAATCAAATCGTAATTTATCAATAGTCTGCAACATGCGTGGATGCACAAAATAACTTTGAAAAGCAATGTGGTTGTAATGCTTTAAAATATTGGGTTCGCCGGTAAACATTTCCATTAAAAAGTTTTCGGCAGGCACCATGCTTTCGCCTTTTAAATTTATTTCGGCATCGATACAGGTAGCTTCTACAACTTTATTAATGGTTCTGTATGCATGGTATTGCGCAAGTGTTACGTCATGCGAACCTCCGAGAATTAAAACAGTTTTGTTAAGCCGGTACAATTCTTTCAATACTGTTCTTACCGCTGCATAACTGTCGGCAATTGTTGCGCCCACTTCTATGTTACCCGCATCTGCAATTTTTATATCTGTATGCCAATAGTGAAGTCTGTAAAGTTGCTTGCGAATGATATCTGCCGCATTGTTTTCCTTTTCACCTATACCGTTTCCCCGTGTTTCTTTTACACCAATAATGACAATATCTGCGGCAGCAATATCAAAATCTTCATCATGTTGCGTCATGATGTGTGCACCAAGCTGGCCATTTACATAACCTTCATCATCATTAATTACAGCAAAAGAAATGGGCACCAAAAAATCTTGAAGATCCTGCATAGAGAGAAATAGTTTGCGACAAAAGTAAAAGAAAAAGATTTGTTGAGAAACTTTACCTATTGGTTTAAGCGGGAAGATCTAAATATCTTTGCTTCTAGTTACTCTTTTTGTAAATATGTATGTCTATATTAACGAACGCAAAAAAACTGTTGATTTGCTTACATCTCTGTTCTTAAACTTTTATATAGTTCTATTCTAATCAATCTTTTATTTTATTTAAATTAAGGTAAATACAAATTTACCCTTTAATCGATTTTTATTAAGCCTAAAACACCTTGATTCATTTACTTTTTATAGCCTTTTTTTTAAATTTGGTAACTGCATTTGAAGGAAAATAAAGCTAAACTTTGAGTATAAAATAGATCATTTGCCATTATAATGGATTATTTATCGTTATATTTACCATTACGATGGCAAATATAACGATCTTACGTATAGCAGAGAAATTAATCAGCAACGATTGTTTTAAAGGAAAAGCAATCATTTTGCTTGGTGCAAGGCAAGTAGGAAAAAGTACCATGCTTAAAAATTTATTTAGAGATCGAGCTAAAGATATCCTGTGGTTAGATGCGGAAAATGCTGATGTAATATCGTTATTTGATAATGCAACAAGTACTCGCTTAAAACAATTGGCGAATAACTATAAAATTTTAATTATTGATGAGGCTCAAAAAATTCCAACCATTGGCAATGTTTTAAAATTGTTTACGGATCATATTCCCCAAGTTCAAGTAATTGCAACAGGCTCATCTTCATTTGAATTAAGAAACAAAACAACCGAACCACTTACGGGAAGAAAATGGGAACATTATTTATATCCGTTTTCATTTAAGGAGATGGTGAACCACACAAATTTATTAGAAGAAAAAAGAAATTTACAACACAGGCTTGTATATGGAAGTTATCCTGAAATAGTTACTGCTACAGACAATATTGAAAGACGATTAAAGCTTTTAACGGACAGTTATCTGTATAAAGATGTACTAATGTGGAGTGGTTTAAAAAAACCAGAAAAAATAATAGATCTTTTAAAAGCCTTGGCATACCAGGTTGGTCATGAAGTTAATTACAATGAACTAGGTAATAAACTTGATCTTAAAAATGAAACTGTAGAAAATTATATCAGTATTTTAGAACAGACATTTGTAATTTTTAAACTTCCATCTTACAGTACAAATCAAAGGAAAGAATTAAGGAAAGGAAAAAAAATATATTTTTTTGACTGTGGCTTACGCAATGCACTTATCAACGATTTTCGGCCCGCTGAGATAAGACAAGATATAGGTCAGCTTTTTGAAAACTATATTGTAAGTGAGTTATGGAAAAAAAACAGTTACGAAAATAATTTTGGCAAATTCTATTTTTGGAGAACAGCAGATCAGCAGGAAATAGATGTAATAATTGAAAAGGATAATACATTACATACTTATGAAATAAAATGGAATTCAGAAAAAAAAGTACGGCTTAGTAAAACGTTTTCCAACGTATATCCAAATCATACTTTTTCTGTAATCAACCCGAAAAATATTGAGGATGTTTTATTATGATATGTTTCCAACCTTAATCATAATGCCTTTAATGGTAAGAAATCTTTTGGAGAACATTCAAAAATAAAAGCAAGTTTATTTATATGATTTAAATTATACTTCGCACTGTATTTAGGATTTTCAATATTTCCTATAAAACCAAATGAAACATCCAACATATAAGCTAATTCCTTTTGAGATATTCCTTTCTCAACTCAACTCTACGCTGCCTAACATTATTTATAACGTACCGTTCTATATTGGTATGTGCTTTTCTAAGCATTATTTGATTGAAGACAAATAACATCTTTATAAAAGAAAATTTCACATACTCATATATGTGTATTACATCTAAGAAAAATTAATCATTTATTAAAACAGACGTTATGAAAAAAAATGGAATTAATTTTATTTTGCTATTAGCAATTGTTGTTGGAATTACGAGTTGCAAAAAAGAGAATTTGCCACTTGATGAGAATAGGATTGAAGCACAAACGATATTGGCAGCATCTAAAAGCTGGTATAATGAAGTTATTATTCAAGCTAAAAGTCAAGGAGATTTTCTTACGCCAGTTTTAGGAGCCAGTAAAGTAAACTGGGATAAAGAAGCAGTTTATAAAAATGCAAATACGATAATTTTAAATACAGATTTTACAAATAAATCTTTTATAAAATATTTAAAGATAAACCTAGATGAAATGGGCAAGGTAAAAAATGAAAGCTATCTATGTATCTATTTTAAGGATAACAATAAAATAAATGCTGAAAACTTTAAAATGAAAGAAAATTTTTTGAATGGAAAAGTAGATGATATAGAATTTAACGGAACTATATTAGAATTACTATTGTCCGAGATAATTTTTAAATGAAGGGTGGATTTTTATCCACCCTTTTATATTATACTTGTTCTGCAAAGAAAATTATAATATGGACAAATCTACAAATTATGTCGGACAGCCGATATTCATTCAGGT
>JBBRPX010000195.1:0-6896 GCA_038227505.1 Chitinophagales bacterium | reverse complement strand
GGTTTTTTATCCTTTGATTTTCCGTCTTCATTTATTGCTTCATTGTTTGCGGGTAAGTTTTCAGCGATGTTTTTTTTCATTTTTTCATTTTTAAATTAATTATTTTTTGTATTTTATTCGATGCATTACTGAAGTAATTTTTTGGCTCTCATCACAATATTTTCAACCGTAAAGCCATATTCTTCCATCACCTCTTCACCTGGCGCAGATTCTCCAAATTTGTTTATGCCAATAACGTCTCCTTCATCTGTTACATACTTGTGCCAGCCCATTGGCGATCCTGCTTCTACCGCCAGTCGTTTCCGTAATGCCAATGGAAATATTTTTTCTTGATAAGCTTTATCCTGTTTTTCAAACAACTCCCACGATGGCATACTTACTACCCTTGCTGCTATATTCTCTTCTTTTAATTTATGCTGGGCTGCCAACAGTAATTGAACTTCAGAACCCGTTCCAACCAAAATAATATCAGCATCTGTTTCTGATTCTGAAAGAATATAAGCACCCTTTTCAAGTTCAATGGCCTTTGTATATATTTCCTGGTCAATTACAGCAATTCCCTGGCGGGTTAATATTATTGCCACCGGTCCGCCCAAATGTTCAATAGCTACCCTCCATGCTTGTACCGTTTCATTGGCATCGGCAGGGCGAATTACCGTTAAATTTGGAACAGACCGTAAACCGACCAGTTGTTCTACAGGCTGATGGGTTGTACCGTCTTCTCCTAAGGCTATACTATCATGTGTAAAAACATAAATAGTGCGGCTTTTCATAATTGCTGCCAGCCGGATAGGAGGCCGCATATAATCAGAAAATATGAGGAACGTAGCGCCATATGGAATAAAATATTTAGTAAGTGCCAGTCCATTTAAGATAGCGCCCATAGCATGTTCCCTTATGCCAAAATGAAAATTACGGCCATCAGAATCTTCTGCTGAAAATGATTTGTATTTGTCGAGATTTGTATCAGTAGAAGGAGCTAAATCAGCCGAACCGCCAATTAAGTTTGGCAGATAATCGGCTATTGCATTTAATGTTTTGCCCGATGCTTTGCGTGTTGCTATTTCCTCCCCAGGTTTAAATACGGGCAGTTTTTCTTTCCACCCCACAGGTAATTTTCCGCTGCTCAATAACTCGTATTCCTCGGCAAGATCAGGATATTTTTCTTTGTAATTTTTGTACAAAGCGTTCCAAGCTTTTTCTTTTTCTATTCCTCTATTACCAGCTTCACGATAATAATTTAAGACTTCGTCCGACACGTCAAAATATTTATCAGGGTCAAATCCAAAATTCTCTTTCACTAATCTTACTTCGGCTTCGCCTAATGGTGCACCATGCGCAGCAGCAGTATTTTCCTTGTTGGGACTGCCATAGCCAATATGTGTTCGCACTTTTATCAGTGAAGGACGATCTGTTTCTTTCTGCGCATTTTTTATTGCGGCTGATAAAGCTTTTAAATCATTACCATCTGCCAATACCTGAACATGCCATCCGTAGGCTTCAAAACGTTGCGCAAGGTCTTCCTTAAATGTAAGGCCGGTGCTGCCTTCTATAGTTATATGGTTATCATCATACAAATAAATCATATTGCCAAGTTTAAGATGCCCGGCTAAAGAAGCAGCCTCCGCACTGATGCCTTCCATCATATCGCCATCGCTGCAAATGCTGTAAATCTTGTAATCAAAAATATCGAAGCCCGGTTTATTGTACCGTGCGGCCAAATATTTTTGGGCAATGGCAAAACCTACACCGTTGGCAAATCCCTGTCCTAAAGGGCCGGTTGTTACTTCAATGCCCTTCAATAAACCGTATTCAGGATGCCCTGCAGTTTTACTATGCAATTGACGGAATTTTTTTATATCATCCAGCGTGACGGGATAACCCGTTAAGTACAGAAAACTATATTGCAACAGGCACGCATGACCACACGATAAAATAAATCGGTCTCTGTTTACCCAGTCGGGATTTTCAGGGTTATAGTTCATCGTTTCAGCCCATAAAATATGACCAATTGGTGCTAACCCCATCGGTGTTCCCGGATGGCCGCTGTTTGCTTTCTGCACAGCATCTGCAGCCAGAATCCGTACTGTGTTTATGCCCTTCTGTATAAGTGTATCTGAATAGAGGTCCATGTAAATAATTTAAAAATTTATGAAGGAGATTATTCTAATTATCAATGATTATTCCAATAAATTAATAGAAGTTTCTGTTTTGTAAAATCAACCTTTCAAGTTCAATGATACCCGTGGTAATACTTGTGATGATTAATTATAGGTTCAGTATAGGTTAAAACATTATGCCGCCTTATATCTTACAGCAATTTCTACCACTTTCTTTAAAGTAAGGCCCTGAAAAATGATAGAAAATATAACTACGAAATAGCAGCTAGAAAGAATAAGTTCCCGGTAGGGAGATTCAGGAAGCGTTAGTGCCATTGCAACAGAAATGCCCCCTCTAAGGCCGGCCCACGTAAGTATGGAAAGATTGGGTAGATTAAATTTTCCAAGTAAAACAACAGCAGGTAAAGTGATACTTACAAACCTTGCAATCAATAATATTAATATAGAGATGAGGCCGATGACCCAGTGTTCATGAAGAAAAGGCATTTTGACCATTTGTAACCCAATTAAAACAAATAAAATAGTGTTCAAAACATCATTGACAAGTTGCCAGATCTTTCCTAAAAATTGATTTCCGACATCTTTTTTATCGGTGCTTTTATTTCCCACAATCAACCCTGCCGTAACTGCAGAAAGTGGAATGGATGCATGAAACATACCGGCAACAACTGATATTCCCAATACCAACGCAATTGAAATTAAAAAGATAGTTTGAAAATCATGGATGGTCCTGATAAGCCGGTGACCAATATATCCCAATACAAGACCTATGACTATCCCTCCAATTACTTCCTGAGCGAACAGATGCAATATTTCTGTAAACGAGGTGCCGCCCGCCTTATCAGCTATACCCAATACAATTACAAAAAGAATAAGTCCTATACCATCATTAAACAATGATTCGCCCGAAATAATGGTATCAAGTCTGGGAGGGATTTTTGAAGTTTTTAAAATGGCTTCTACTGCTATCGGATCAGTGGGGGATATAATTGCACCAAAAAGTAAACAATAAATTATAGGTAAATGAATATTCAATAATAATGTTGCCAGGTAAAGCAGTCCACCAAATACCGTCATTGAAATAAGTACGCCCAATGTACTTAACAGAAATACCGGTAACCGCTGTTCCTTTAATTTTTTATAATCAAAATGAAAGGCACCGGCAAACATGAGAAAGCCAAGCATTATATTCAACAGTACTTTTGAGAAATCTATACTTTTCGCAAAGGCTTCAACAGAATTTGTTAAGCCATTATTTGTTTTACCTATTATTAAAATAAGTACAGATACAACTATTGAAATGGTAACGAGGCCAATGACACCGGGTAATTTTATGATACGTTCATTAAGGTAAGAAAAAACGGCGCTGATGATAATTAATATGGTGATGATGGTTAATAAATCCATTTAAAATGTACTTGTATGTATACTATTTGACTGGAAAAAAGTTTGATAAAACGTATGCCGTTTCGTGAGTAATTTACAATTTATTGAATAATAAAATGATTTCAATACCAACTTGATTATGATTTATAAATGGCTCATTAAATAACACTTTTTATTTTTCCATATCCGCAGTGTATTCCCCAAGTCTAGCTGCGGCATCACATTTCGCACGTTTATATAATAATTGTTGTGCTGCCTGCATGTTCTCATCTTTTCCTTTCCATACATCCAACGCAGGTTGCTGAATAGCCCGTGCAAAAGAAAAACTTACTATCCATGGTAATTGATGCTTAAAATTTTTGTTGATGGCATTTAAATGTGCAGCAGCTTCTTCCGGTGATTGCCCTCCTGATAAAAAAGCAATGGCCGGCACATTAGCCGGAACTGACGCAAGCAGGCAATTTACAGTTGCTTTTGCTACTTCATCAATGCTGTTTTGGCGGCTACTTTCTGTTCCGGCTATTATCATGTTTGGTTTTAAAATAATTCCTCCCAGGTCTATTTTATATTGATACAACTCGTAAAAAAGTGTTTTCAAAACTTTCTCTGTTACATCATAACATTGCTGTAAAGTATCGCTGCCCGTCATTAATACTTCCGGCTCTACAATTGGCACGATGCCTGCCTCCTGGCATAATGCAGCATAGCGTGCAAGCGCATGCACATTGGCCGTAATACATGCAGAAGTTGGAATGCCATTTCCAATCGTAATCACGCCCCGCCACTTGGCAAACCGGGCACCCATCTGCTTATATTCTGCTAAACGTTCCCTCAATCCATCCAAACCTTCCGTAATTTTTTCACCGGCAAAACTTGCCATTGGCTTTGCTCCCGTGTCTAATTTTATTCCCGGAATAATGCCTGCTTTTACGAGTACATCTACCATCGGTATAGCATCTGTTGTTTGCTGGCGAATTGTTTCATCATACAAAATAGCGCCGCCGATACTTTCATTTAAGCCCGGCGTTGTAACAATCAGTTCACGGTATTTACGCCGCATCTCTACGGTTTGCGGAATGCCTGCTGCAGCAAAACGTTTGTTGCACGTACCGGTACTTTCATCCATCGCAAGCAACCCTTTTCCATCAGCAAAAAGTTGATCAATGGTATCTTTTAATATTTGGATATTCATTTATAAATCTTTTAATTTTTGTTTTTATTATTATTTTCAAAACGACTAAGAATTGAAAAACTTACAAAATAAATCAGCAGCGGTAACAGCATAAATTGTAACAGGGGCGATAACCCGACATGAATTATAGGTACTACAGGCATATATGAACTGTAAGACCAGTCGCCTTTTGAAAGATGTCTCATTTCTGATAAGGCTGCACCTATACCGCCGGTAAAAGTAATAAACAGGGCCTTCTCAAAAGTTAATCCTTTTATCCAAAAGGGACTTTTATAAATCTTTGCAAACACAAAATAAATCAGCAAAACCATCATTACATCTGCCAATGATGCAAGCGCACAAAAACTAACATGCCTTATATCGAAAGCATAATCCTTATATAAAGGGAGCTGTATAATTTCCCAGGCAAAATTGAATGCAAATGCTAAGATCAGGAGAGTTAAAACGAATCTGGTAAAAACCGCTTTGTTCTGTACCTTTTTTAATAAATTAAAATAAAGAATTATGATTATTAAAAACGTAATAACCGGTATCAGAAAAATCAAAGGTTTTATGGTGTTCATTTATCTCAATATTTCATAAAGATTTTTATAATCCATACAATGTTTATAAGTTAGTTAAAAGAACCTTCCATTTTTTAAAAAATATTTTAATTATTTCCATTTCCAGTTAAGAATTTCAGGCATGTCTTTACCATGTTCGTGAACATAATGTTTATGCTCTATTAATTTATCCTGCAATTGTTGTTTAAGATATGCGCCCTTGCTGCCTAAATCGGGTAAGCGATCTATCACGTCTATCACTAAGTGAAAGCGGTCAATATCATTTTGTACCCGCAAATCAAAAGGTGTTGTAATGGTTCCTTCTTCCTTATAACCTCTTACATGAAGGTTGTGATTTGCACGGCGATAAGTAAGACGATGGACAAGCCATGGATAACCATGAAAGTTAAAAATAATATGCTTGTCTTTTGTGAAAATAGAATCGTAATCTTTTTCATTCAGTCCATGAGGATGTTCTGTGTGCGGCTGTAGTTTCATAAGATCAACAACATTTACAACCCTTATTTTAACCTCGGGCAGGTGTTCTCTTAAAATGGATACAGCCGCAAGTAATTCGAGCGTTGGTGTATCGCCACAACAGGCCATCACCACATCAGGCTCCGAATCTTGGTCATTGCTTGCCCATTGCCAAATGCCAATTCCTTCCGTACAATGTATTACAGCTTCATCCATTGTAAGCCACTGCGGCAGCGCATGTTTGCCTGCTACCACTACGTTTACATAATGTTTGCTTCTTAGGCAATGATCAAAAATAGACAACAAACAATTTGCATCTGGTGGTAAATAGACTCTCACCACATCTGCTTTTTTGTTGATGACGTGATCGAGAAAACCTGGGTCCTGGTGCGTAAAGCCATTGTGATCCTGTTGCCATACATGTGAGGCAAGTAAATAATTTAGTGATGCTATTTTTCTTCTCCATGGTAACTCCGCAGTTACTTTTAACCACTTTGCATGCTGGCTAAACATTGAATCTACAATGCGGATGAATGCTTCATAACTGTTGAACATTCCATGTCTTCCTGTTAACAAATATCCCTCGAGCCATCCTTCACACTGGTGTTCGCTCAGCATTGCATCCAATACCTGTCCCACGGGTGAAAGAAACTCATCATTCTTTTCTTCTTTTGCTTCCCATTGCCTGTTGGTAGTTTCAAACACGGCACCCAATAAATTTGAAATTGTTTCATCAGGACCAAAAACCCTGAAGTTGTGATGTGGGTGATTTAGTACCGCAACATCTCTTAAAAATTTCCCGAGTATCATGGTGTCCTGTCCCATTACTGCACCGGGGGAAGTAATATGCACTGCATGTTTGTGAAAATCCGGCATTATTAAATCTCTTAAAAGTATGCCGCCATTTGTATGTGGGTTAGCGCCCATTCTACTGTTGCCTTTTGGCGCTAAATCAGCCAGTTCGGCAATGAGTTTTCCGTTTTCATCAAAGAGTTCTTCTGCTTTATAACTCTTCATCCAGCGCTCAAGTTGCTCTACATGTTGGGGATGTTCTGCATCAACTAATATCGGAACCTGGTGCGAATGAAAAGTTCCTTCATTAGGCACACCATCCACTTCTTTCGGTCCGGTCCAGCCTTTTGGAGAACGTAAAATGATCATTGGCCAGCGTGGCCTTGT
>JBBRPX010000194.1:0-6906 GCA_038227505.1 Chitinophagales bacterium | reverse complement strand
CTGCTAATATTTAGAAAAAAATTTTTAATAAAATAATCATAAGGTGAAAATTGCTTTGTTCAGTGATGTACATGCAAACCTGCCGGCATTGCAAAGTTTTTTTAAAGATGCAGATAGCAGAAACCCAGACGCTATCTATTGTTTAGGTGATTTGGTTGGTTATAACATTTGGCCAAACGAAGTAGTAAATGAAATTAAGAAACGTAAAATTCCAACCATTGCGGGTAATTATGATTTTGGAATAGGACGTATGAGCAAAGATTGCGGATGTGCATATAAGACGGAAAGTGAAAAAGACAATGGAAAATTTTCAATCGCTTTTACCAACGCTATAATGAAAGATGACGAAAGGTATTATTTGCGCACGCTTCCGGCACATATAAAAGTAGAATTTCAATTGAATGACGACAAACTGAACCTGCTTTTGGTACATGGCAGCCCAAGAAAAATAAATGAATATCTTTTTGAAGACAGAGAAGAAAAAAGCATGCTGCGTATTATGCAAGAAGCGGATGCAGATATTATGTGTTTTGGGCACACACACAAACCGTATCACCGTATTTTAAATGCACCCATTAACGGACAAAACCATTTTCGCCATGCAATAAATATTGGCTCTGTAGGCAAACCGAAAGATGGCAATCCACAAGGTGGTTATGTAATGCTTACCATTAACGAAAGCAGTTCTATACTTGACAAAGACAGCATTGCAATTGAATTTATCCGTTTTAATTACGATATAGAAACAGCGGCAAAAGCAGTTGAAGAAAGCTCTTTGCCAAATAGTTATGCTGAAAGCTTGCGCAATGGTATTTAATTTTATTTTTTGTAAAACACGTAATAAATGGGTGCTATAAATTGTAATCCGGTACAAAGAAAAAAGCTAAGTTTCCTCGATCGCTTTTTAACGCTATGGATTTTTATTGCCATGTTTGCTGGTGTTGGTATCGGCTATTTCCTTCCCAATTCATCGCAATTTATAAATTCATTTTCCAGCGGCACTACAAATATTCCTTTAGCCATAGGCTTAATATTAATGATGTATCCACCACTTGCAAAAGTGCGCTACGAAAAAATGGACGAAGTGTTTAAGAACACAAAAATTCTTAGTGTATCGCTTTTACTTAATTGGATTATAGGTCCTATATTGATGTTCTTTTTAGCCATCATTTTCTTTCGCAACCAGCCGGAGTATATGACCGGGCTTATTCTTATCGGTATTGCCCGCTGCATAGCCATGGTAATTGTTTGGAACGAACTGGCAGCGGGTAACAGGGAATATGCGGCAGGGCTTGTAGCACTTAACAGCATTTTTCAAATTCTTTTTTACAGTGTGTACGCATGGCTATTTATTACGGTTTTACCGCCATATTTTGGCGTAAAAAGTATGGAAGTAAATATTACCATTGGCCAAATTGCAAAAAGTGTATTGGTTTATTTGGGCATACCTTTCTTTGCGGGGATTGTAAGCCGTTTATTTTTAATAAAATTTAAGGGGCTGGATTGGTATAATAATAAATACATTCCTGTTATATCGCCCATAACACTAATAGCATTGCTTTTCACCATCGTTTTAATGTTTAGTTTAAAAGGTAAATTGATTGTGCAAATACCTTTTGATGTTATTAAAATTGCCATACCGCTGGTTATTTATTTTATCATTATGTTTTTGGTTAGCTTTTTAATTGGTAAAAAAATGGGGGCAGATTATTCTAAAAATACTGCCATCGCATTTACCGCTACGGGCAATAATTTTGAACTTGCTATTGCTGTAGCCATAGGTATTTTTGGAATAAATAGTGGGCAGGCTTTTGCAGGGGTTATTGGTCCGCTGGTGGAAGTGCCTGCATTAATTATGCTCGTTCGGCTTGCACTTTGGTTTAAGAAAAAGTGGTACACCGAGCTCGTAGCATACTAAAGCATTATTTGTAGATTTTAAAAAGGAGTCTAACAATGAGAAATAATATTTTAACCAATACATTATAATGAATGAAGTAGAATTTTTTACCGCACGCAATAAATATGAATTAATTTTATAGAGAACAACAGCGCTATTAACTTGAAAATATATTTTATTATTATCACCATGCTTTTTGCGCATTTTACAAATGCCCAAAAGTTAACGGGAACCTGGCAAGGTGAAATGGATGGTTATGAATTTTTGCAATTGAATATAGTACAGGTTGGCAATAACCTTTGTGGTTATAGTTATGATTATGAATTGCGGGATACTAAAAGCTACTGTAAAGCATATTTTAGCGGCAGCTACAGCAAACAATTAGATGCCTGGTTTATAGAAGGTAGTTCGTTTATGGAGCAGGGAGGCGGGCATGCATTGATGCAGCTAAAATTTAAAATAGCGTACGAAGATGGAAAAATGAAATTAAACGGGATCTGCAGAATTAAACCATCATTGTTTTATGCCGGAGGTGAACCCAATAGTTTTGTACTGCAGCAAATATCAAATAGGCCGTCAACTATTACGCAAGTAATGAAGGATTGTATGGCAACATATGAACCTCAAAAAAAATCTTTTCCCAAAGTAACACCCATGCCTAAAATGAGGCCTACGCTTAAAAAGGAAAATCCAGTCGTTAAAAAACCATCTTTAATAACAGACAGTAATAATATGCTATCGCCAATTGTTCAGAAAAGGAAAGATACTTTTAAAGTAAAGCTACCTGCTATTACCCTAAATACTATACCAAGTACCACAAACGGCAGAGTCGATAAAGAACTTAGAAGGATTGTAGTGCACGATAAAAAAATAAGGCTTAATATTTATGACAATGGTACAATAGACGGTGATACAATTAGCATCTATTATAATGGCAAATCAATTTTAAAAAACAAAGGGTTAACTGCAAATCCGGTAGTAGTAGAAATTGATCTGGATGAAAATATCGCTTTACACAGCATCGTTTTATTTGCTGAAAATCTGGGTAGCATTCCACCCAATACTGCATTGGTAATTTTTACTACTACAGATGGAAAGCGTTACGAATTATACGCCAGTGCTACGCTGCAACAAAACGCATCAATTGTTTTTGAATACAAACCAAAATAGTTTCATTTAAACTAAAAAAGGCTACTATTGATTTGCAGCCTTTTTTTACCCTTTTAAAAATTGATTAATTTACTACCAGAACCCCTTTTGCAATAAACTCTATGGCTGTTTTAGGCGAAACTATTTTTTCTATTTCTTCTTTACTTTTCCCTGCATCTTCGGCATAATGGCGAAGGTCTTCAACACTAGTGGTTGTTCGCTGTGCTATTCCTTCCAATACTACATCTTTCCCAACAATATCTTTAGGTATAAAAAATTTGTAATCTTTAAAGCGTATCATAATGCCTTCGCCATCTGTTTGTGCGAGCGTCATCCAGCAGCCTTTCTTTTCGCAAACTTTACTTACAGTGCCTTTTACTTTGCCGGTGTACTTTTCAGCAGTTACCAGTTTCTCTTCTAAAAGATTTACCTCCAGCGCACCCTTTGCTGTTGTGCCGGCGCCGTATTTTGCCCCTTTTGTAGCAGGTTTAGTTTGTGCAAATGCCGAAAGAGAAAAAAATATGATCAACAAGAAAAATAGCTGTTTCATAATGTTTATTTTATATAAGAAGTAAAAATAAGGTTTTTTAGAAAAGCTTTCCCATTTGTATCTACAAATGAAAATTTCCCCAACAAATTGTAAAAACACCTGTATTATGTTTATACGTTTTCCCAATAAGATATTAATCATTGGCACGTAAAGGATCAATAAATTTTTTTAAAAGGGTTTTTCCACTCTTTTACGTTGTAAAACAATAAATAAAATAAATAATATGTCGCCTACCATTATCTGGCATACAATTAGGCCCTGTTTATTAAAATTTAATTTAACATGGATAATACAACAACAAACAGCTTTGCTGTAAAAAGCTACGGAGCAACCAGTAACGTTATGGGCGGCGAAACATTAAAACCGATGGATATAGAAAGGCAAAAACCTACAAAAGATGAATTGCTCATTGAAGTACTTTATTGTGGTGTATGCCATTCCGATATACACCAGGTAGCCAATGATTGGAAAAACACTATTTATCCTTGCGTGCCGGGCCATGAGATAGTAGGTGTTGTAACGGAAATTGGCAGTTCCGTCTCTAATTTTAAAGCAGGAGATATTGTTGGCGTTGGTTGCATGATAGATTCCTGCAAAACCTGCAAACCGTGCACCAACGGCGATGAGCAGTTTTGCATGGGCCCGGTGGGGATGACTATGAGTTACAATGGCTATTGGAAACCAGATGGTACAGATTTTAATACCTACGGCGGTTTTTCAACCCATATTGTGGCAAACCAAAAATTTGTTTTGAGCATACCCGAAAATTTAGATAAAGCTGCAGTTGCTCCTATACTTTGCGCCGGCGTTACAACTTATTCTCCCTTAAAAATACGTGGCGTAAAAGCAGGCGATAAGGTGGGAATAATTGGAATTGGAGGGTTAGGCCACATGGCAATAATGATTGCAAAAGCAATGGGAGCAACTGTAGTAGCTATTACAACTAAAGAAGAGAAAAGAAATGCCGCAATGGCGCTTGGTGCAGATGAAGTGCTTATTTCTGAAGATGAAGAAGCCATGAAAAGACAGGAAATAAGTTTCGATTTTTTACTGTGTACCATTCCTGAATCGTTTGATGTAAATCCTTATGTTTCTTTGCTTGCGCCACGGGGTGCAATGGTAACGGTTGGTTTACTTGGGCCATACAAAGAACCAACTAACAATATGGAAGTGGCAAAGTATTCAAGAACAATTGGTGCATCTATAATTGGCAGCATTGCAGAAACACAGGAAGTATTAAATTTTTGCGCCGAGCATAAAATTTTACCTCATGTGCAAATGATAAACATCGATGAAGTAAACGACGCCTTCGATAAAATAAAGAATGAAGAAGTTAGGTTTAGGTATGTGATAGATATGAAGTCGCTAAAATAAATCCCCCAAATAAAAAGGTGCTGCTATCAGCACTTTTTTATTTTAATAATTTTTTACTATTTGCAATCTTCACAAATACCGGTTACCACCATTGCTGCTTGCTGCTTAATAAAGTTTTTTGGCAGCTTTACTTCAGGCACTGTTACTTCATCTAGGCAAATAGTTTTATCGCAATTGCTGCAAATAAAATGCACATGATCATCATGGTGATGCCCCTGCTCGCAATTGTGTTTACAAAGTGCATACATTATAGAATTATCTGTAGTTGGTATTTGGTGAATAATCCCCTTTTCAACAAACGTCTGCAAAGTGCGGTAAACTGTTACCCTGTCAAAAGCAGACGATGTATTTTTTTCTATATCTGCATGCGCCAATGCACCATCTGTTTCTAGAAAAAGATCGAGGATTTTTTTTCTGCTCTCTGTAACGCTAAGCCCTGACTGTTTTAAAATATCTGGTTGTGTCTTCATTTTGTGTCTATTAAGTTGGGGAGTTGCTAAAGCCTGTCATAAATCTTGTATGGTCTACTTTTTCTTTTAGCACACCTTTAATGTCGTGCAACAACTTTTGAATATCATCTTCTTTTAGTCCGTCATAAATTCCTCTTACACGTCTATATCTATCCACTAAGGCAAAAAACTGTGTATGTATAAACTGGCTAGCAATATTTTGAGTACTATCTGGTTTTTGGTTGTCAATTATATAACCTATGCGAGCCATTTTATAAAGTGAATCTTTATTACCGGTAAGAAAATTCCAGTTTCTATTTTGGGCATTGCCTGTTACCGGTGCATTGCTAATAGAGTAAGAACCATCAGCACTTTTTAAAAGTGCATTATTGATCATTTTTAGCTCATAGGCCTTTAATAATGGAACACTATCAACCTCAGGCATGCAAGTATGTGATAGAATAAGAAAATCGTTTTCATTTTTATATGCGTCATACACTCTGCGCATATTAGCATTCATTTTTGGGCAAATACCTTTGCAGGTGGTAAAAAAATATTCAGCTACATAAACCTTATCATCTGTATTTTTTTGGGTAATCGTTTTCCCATCTTGATTAATAAAACTAAAAGCAGGAACAGCAGGATTAATGACCTGCAAAGGTGAGGCATCAAAATCGTAGTCCTTCATTATAAAGAAAAAAAAAGCGCCTAAAAGAATTGCAAAAAAGAGAAGATAAAACTTTAATTTTTTAGTCATTTTATTGTTACTTTATTTGGTAAATAGGGTTGATCATGGAAAAAATCGTAGACATTAAAGAGGCAAAACACATTGCTAGTAAGTAAATAAATATTCTCTGCAAAGGTACATTTGAAAAATGCAAAACTTCGTTAACTATTCAAATTAATTGCAACATTAGTGCAAAAATTATATCTTTGCACTAATTTATGAACTTAAAAATCAACTGGGACGGACTTGGGATTGCCACTTCACTTGCTTGTGCAATACACTGTATTGCGTTGCCACTGTTGCTTACCAGTCTACCTTTATTTGGCATTAACATCATACACAATGTTTTTTTTGAGTGGGGCATGATATTGCTTGCGTTCAGTGTTGGTGTCTTTGCGTTGTTGCATGGTTACAAAACACATCACAAAAATTTGTTACCGGTTTATCTTTTTACTGCAGGCTTTTTGTTGTTGATAACCAAACAGTTTTTTATACCTATTGAAGGCTATTTTGTAGTGCCGGCAGTTATTTTAATTGTAAGTGCGCATTATATAAACTACAAGCTTTGTACTAAAAGAAAATGTAGCTCACCTCACCATGCGCATTAGTATGTTTTAAATAGTATTATCTTTAAAGGTTAAATTATTTTATGTTTACTAAGGTCAAAAAGAAGCAATGGCTTTTTGTAATAATCCTCTTTTTTTTAGCCCTGCATTTGCAGGCACAAACCAAAGATGATATTCTCATTAAAAATATACTT
>JBBRPX010000193.1:0-6936 GCA_038227505.1 Chitinophagales bacterium | reverse complement strand
ATTAAACTTTGATACTTTTTGTTGCAATGCATTGCTACTATTAAATGCACTGTATTGAAATGCCGTTCTTGCATTTGCCTTTTCGCCGGTTTTTAAATACAGATCGCCTAACAAATACATACTGTTTTGCCCCATCGAATCTTTTTCATTGCTCAGTTGTTTAAAACCTTCAACAGCTTTTTTTGTATTACCTGCTATGTAATAACAAAAACTTAATTCATATAATACTTCTTTAGAAACTTTTTCAGAACTGTTTACATATGCTTCCAGTAATGGAAGCGCTTTGGCATATTCTTTTTTCTCAAAGTAAATCTGCCCCATTAAAAGTCTTAACTGTTTATCATAATACAATTGTGTTTTACGGGTTAATACACTTTCGCCATAGCGCAAAGCCTCCTCTTTTTTACCTTGAAAATAATAGATCTCAGCAATGTAATAAGGTACCACACCTTTATATTCATCAAAAGTTTCTACAAGCTTAAAAGCTGATAATGCCTCGCTGTATTGCTTATCGTAATAACTAATAAAGCCATAATAATAATTTGCAGGAATATAATATTTACCGGAAGAAAGCTGGTGTATTTCGTTGAATAAAGGTTTGGCTTCTGCAAATTGCTTTAGGTTAAAATAGGAATATGCTTTTTCAAACTTTGCATCTGCAATTTGTTCGTTGCTGAGGTTTTCAAAACCTGCATCAGTAAAAGATGTAATGGCATTTTGAAAACCATTTTTTAAGAAATAGTAATGCGCCAAATGAAAACTCATTGTCTGGCGTCGTGGCTCATTATTTACACTGTTTATAAAAAGTATCGCATCTTCCTTACCTATATCCTGAAGCAATTTTAATTCGCACAATGCGTTGTAATAATCAATATCATCGTTTATATAGGCATGGTCTGTTTTTTTGTTAGGCAGGTATTTCAATTTTAATTCTTTTACTAACGGATACGCAAATGCATACTGTTCTTTGGCAATAAATTCTTTTGCAATTTTATAATCTTTTTCATCATCTGTAATAATATGGGTTGGCTGTGCAAACAAAGCACAGGTAAACATTACAGCCAAAAAAGTAAGGATATTTTGTTTATGCATCAGTTGGTTAAAATTGTAAGTTAAAAGCTAGTTAGCCGCTGAGCGCTGACTTAGCAAAGATTATACCGATAAGAAATAAATAAAAATCGGATATTGCGCAATGTAAACAAATGAAAAGTATTTTTACTTTGCTGTTAAAGACTTGATAAAACAATTATTTTTCTTTAAAATATATCCAAATCCAAATGAGAAAACTTCTTTCAACAAATTATTCTGCAGGAGCATTTACTACCGCTATGCTTTTTTTAAGAATTACTGCCGGTGGGCTTATGCTTGCACATGGGTACGATAAAATGATACACTTTAATGAAACAGCAGCACACATGATAAACTTTATGGGTATCGGTTCAAAAGCCAGTACCGCCCTGGTTATTTTTGCTGAGTTTTTTTGCAGTATGCTTTTAATACTTGGCTTATTTACCAGGCTTGCATGTATTCCATTAATAATATGCATGAGTGTAGCGCTTTTTATAGCAAATAAAGGCGATTTTTTTGGGCAAGGTCAGGTAGCTGCATTGTTTTTAATATGCTTTATTGTGTTGCTGTTTTTGGGCGCAGGTAAAGTAAGTGTAGATAGTATGATTGGTAAATAAGTAATTGTATTATATATAGTGAATGGTCAATGGTAAATAAATAATTTGCTATTGGCCATTTTGTTTCTGGGCTTTTGGCTTTGAAACTTCGATGAACTTTTGTCAGGGCTTTTACGCTGCAACCTGCCTGTCGGCAGACAGGTCTTTTTGCTCAAGGGCAGCAAAAAGGATTTACGCTTCAATCCCGCAGCCAATCGATATTTGTTCTTTTTTCAACATTATAAATTAAGGATTATAAAAAATATTATCCTTTTCTATTGCACAATAAAAGTAGAAAAAAGATTTACGGCTCACGAGCGGCGGGATGGAAGCAAGTACCCCGCAGAAGTGATTGAGCAAAGCGAATGAACGACGAGGAGTACTGCAAACAGCCCGAACGAATGCTGATTAGAATTATGCGTTGAGCGCCCAAATTCCTTTATTCATTAAAAATAAATCGAGCAGTACAAACACAGCGAAAACTACAGAAGCAATACCATTGGCAGTCATAAACGCAATATTTACCCTGCTAAGATCTGTAGGTTTTACAATGGCATGCTGGTAAATAAGCATGCCGCAAAACACTACTGTACCCATCCAATAAAACCAGCTAAAGTGCCCATAAAATCCTGCAAATATTACTGCTGCAGCACTCAACAAGTGTAGGAGCGAGGAAATATTTAAAGCTTTTTGCGTACCTACAAATGCGGGTATAGAATAAAGGTTATTTTCTTTATCAAAGGCTTCATCCTGCAGGGCAAAAATAATATCAAAACCACTTACCCAACAAACAACCGCCACCGAAAAAAAAATAGGCAAGAGAGCGAAAATGCCCGTCACGGCTAGGTATGCACCAATAGGCGCCAAACTTAAACCTACACCTAAAACGATGTGACATAAAAAAGTGAACCGCTTTGTATAACTGTAAAATATAATAACAAACAATGCAACAGGCGATAAATAAAAACAAATACTATTGATAAAATACGTGCAGGTTACAAACAATACACACATTAGAATAGTAAAGAAAAAAGCGTTTTTTTCGGAGATGATACCGGCAGGTATTTCACGAATAGCTGTCCGTGGATTTTTTGCATCAAACTGTCTATCGAGGTAGCGGTTAAATGCCATGGCTGCAGAACGGGCGGTGATCATACAGAGAAGCACAAGAATAAAAATATAAGGTTTGTAAGTAAAAAAGATAACCAACTTTTCAAAAAATGTTGGAGCAAATTGATACAATTTTTTTGTGTAATCTGTTGCATTCAAATTAGCAATTCCTAAAAAGAACCCAATAATTGCAAAAGGCATTGCAAAAATAGTGTGGGAAAATTTTACAAGAGAGAGGTAATTTTTAATAGAAGGCATGTAAGAAATTGTATTTTGTTTGTTAACCTTTTGCGCCTCCCCAATACCGAATAGATTCTACAAAGGATAAGCAGCCACGTACTGATTATTAATTGAATTATTGAATATCTAAAATTTATTTAATCATTTGTCTTTATTATTTCACTTAAATTCTTCCTCTTACCACTTCCCACAATACAACACCCGCAGCAGTTGCAATATTTAATGAATGCTTTGTACCAAACTGCGGAATTTCTACGCAGCCATCGCATTGTGCAATGGTATTTAATTCTACCCCGCTTACTTCGTTGCCAAAAATAAAAGCCACTTTTTCCTGCGTGGATAACTGTAAAATTTGGAGTGCAATGCTATTTACTACTTGCTCCACGGCGTATACTTTGTAACCCTGCTCTTTTAATGAGGCAATGGCTTCACTGGCATTCGCAAAGTGTTTCCACTCCACTGTATCTTCTGCGCCGAGAGCTGTTTTTTTTATTTCTTTGTGCGGTGGTGTGCAGGTGTAACCAGTTATGTAAATTGCTTCCAGCAAAAATGCATCAGCCGTTCTAAAAACACTACCTACGTTGTACGCACTTCTTATGTTTTCCAGCACAGCTATAACCGGCAATTTATCCGTTCTTTTAAATTCTTCGGGACTGATCCTATTGAGATCATCCATGCTCAGCTTTTGCATCATGAAGGAATCGTTTCGCCTTTAGAAATTTGCATACTTATTTTTAAATCTGCGTATGCACCTGCGGCTTTTACAAAATTTACAAACAGTGGATGCGGATTTTCTACCGTACTCTTTAACTCAGGGTGATACTGCACACCAATAAAATACGGGTGACCTTTCAGTTCTACAATCTCCACTAATTTACTATCTGGGTTTCTACCACTTGCAAGCAAACCTGCATGTTCAAAATCGTTTAAATAATTATTGTTAAACTCCCAGCGATGGCGATGCCTTTCACTTATTAGCGGACTGTTATAAATTTTATGTGCAAGTGTATTTGGTGCAATCTCGCATGGGTAAGCACCGAGGCGCATGGTGCCACCTTTTTTCTTTACTTTTTTCTGCTCTTCCATTAAAGCAATTACGGGGTAAGGCGTACCTGCATCCATTTCGGTGCTGTGTGCATTTTGCCAGCCCAGTACATTTCTTGCAAATTCTATCACCGCCATTTGCATACCCAAACAAATCCCAAAGAAAGGCATTTTATTTTCACGGGCATATTTTACTGCAATAATTTTTCCTTCCACTCCCCTGTTACCAAAACCTGGCGCTACAAGTAACCCATCTAAATCTCTCAGTTTTTCGCCAATGTTTTCATCCGTTAAAAACTCACTGTGCACATTTACAATTTGCACTTTGCACTGGTTCATGGCACCTGCATGTATAAACGATTCCAATATTGATTTATATGCATCCTGCAATTCAATATACTTACCAATTAAACCAATTTTTACACGGCTTTTAGGGTAATTTAATTTATCTAAAAAGCCACGCCATTTGGTAAGCTCCGGTGCTGAATAACCATTGATCTGTAACTGCTTTAATACAATTACGTCCAAGCCTTCCTGCAACATTTTTAAGGGCACTTCGTATATGGTTGATGCATCCAAGGCCTCAATAACTGCATTTGGTTTTACGTTGCAAAACAAGGCAACTTTGCGGCGAATTTCATCAGACAGCGGATGCTCTGTTCTGCAGACAATTACGTCGGGGTGTACACCTTCCTGGCTAAGCATGCGCACACTGTGTTGCGTAGGTTTTGTTTTTAATTCTTTTGCGGCTTTTAAATATGGAATCAAAGTCAAATGGACCACCATACAATCTTCCTCGGGCAGTTCCCATTGCAGTTGACGTACGGCTTCTACAAAAGGCAGACTTTCAATGTCGCCGACGGTACCACCTAACTCGGTGATTACAATATCGTAATTATCGCTTTCGCCAAGCAATAACATTCTGCGCTTTATTTCGTCTGTAACATGCGGCACTACCTGAACAGTTTTACCAAGGTATTCTCCTTCTCTTTCTCTGTTTATAACAGTTTGGTAAATACGCCCAGTGGTTACATTATTTGCCTGAGATGTGGGTGCATTTAAAAAGCGCTCGTAATGCCCCAAATCAAGATCGGTTTCAGCACCATCATCGGTTACAAAACATTCGCCGTGCTCATATGGGTTAAGGGTTCCGGGGTCAACATTGAGATAAGGATCAAACTTTTGAATGGTAACTTTAAGCCCACGGCTTTGCAACAATTTTGCAAGCGAAGCTGCAATAATACCTTTGCCCAGTGATGATGTAACCCCACCGGTTACGAAAATAAATTTTGCCATTTTATAATAGTATTGAGTATAGAGATTTGAGTATTAAGATTGTTTCTAAATAATCATGCGCCTCTGCACTTATGTCTTTTGTCTAAAAATTTATTGTTTGTAATACTGCGAGACCTGCAATGGAAAATAGGATATCTAAAAATCTGGAGGTCGGGCAAAGATAAAGTAAATGTTTGGGAGGTGGAAATTATGAGTAGAAAAAAGTTGGAAGTACTACAAAACTGAACGTCAAACTGTTTGGTACTGTGGGCAGAAGAGCGTTGTTCAGCTTTAGTTGCGGCTGTATGTAGTACTCCGCGTCAATTCGCTTCGCTCATTCCTGTGGGATACTATTGCCTATCTGCCAGCTCTTGAGTAGTTGATCTTTTTTTGAACTTTTATTGGAGAATAGTTTTATGAGCCACCAGCCGGTAAAAAAAGTTTATTACAACTCAACTCGCTTAAATTTTAAATCATAAAATTCGTCTCCTGAGCCAAATGCCGGAAAAATAATGAGGAAAAAGCGTCCCCCCCAAATAGTATCAAGAATTAAGTCGCCATTTTGTAATATACCCACTCTGCTTTTCCCCTCCCAACACCGTTTAATATTCCATAGATCGGTCCAAAGTGGAGTTGGGAAAAAACGAAATAATTATGAGAAATTTTCCCTTTCAATATTGTGGTTCGAATAACCTTATTATTCCGAAGGGCAGACACTTTTAAATGTCTTCCATCTATTGCATGTAAATTAATTCTGTCACTATCCTTTTCAAGGAGATGTTGGTTAAAAAAAACATTTTCTAATGTTCGGTAAATGGAATCAGTTGAAACAAAACCATAATAGCCATCTAATTTTTTTACATCATCTATTGTTAATGTCTCCAGAATATTTTTGCCGGAAATAGGTTTTAACGATCGGCAGGAAATCAAAAACATTGAACTAAAAAGTACAACTAACAAATAAAAAAGCGAAGGTTTACAACTCATAAAATTATTTTATTTAAAGCAGAGCTCCTTCTAAAAAGGAAAATCTGGTTGCAGACGAAATAAAGCGATTTGTGTGAGAATTAATTAAACAAATTTACTGCTAGTAAGATATTTTTTCAATTGACAAAAGTCAAGAAAAATGAAGAGGATTTCGCCTCAGTGCGTGGCTCACGCAACGTTCACCAAAATCTTTCCGTCGATAAAACCACAGATACCCATCAGCGCTTGCTATACCGCATTCCTGCCTTAAAAGAATTTTATCAATATTTCGGTGCGCTGTACCTCTAAATTATTTACTATTTTCTACTCAATATATTGGTGCGCTGCACCTTTGGTATTTTTTGTTTGCCTCGGTGCGTGGTTGCTCCCACCTCCTGTGAGTGTTTCACGCAAAGTTCGCTGATATCTTCGCATCGGTGCGTGGCTCACGCAACGTTCACCAAAATCTTTCCGTCGATAAAACCACAGATATTCATCAGCGTTCGTTATAACGCATTCCTGCCTTAAAAGACCTGTATCAATATTTCGGTGCGCTACACCTCTAACACTATTTACTATTTTCTACTCATATATCGGTGCGCTGCACCTTTGGGATTTTCAGTCTGCCTTGGTGCGT
>JBBRPX010000192.1:0-6994 GCA_038227505.1 Chitinophagales bacterium | reverse complement strand
GTTTCTCTTTTAAATCGCTGTTAAGGTTGCTGCTTACAAAATGTATAAGGAAAGATGGGTTCTCAATATTTTTTAAAATGATACCTGCTTCGCTGGGTATATTGGGCGACAAGCCAATAATTTGTGCAGCAAGGTCTTTTACACTTCCTACCAGCGCTTCCAAATCGGGATCACCCTTGTGTTTTTCCTCTTCCAATATTTTTATTTTGGCCTTAAAATAAGGCTCTTCCGTAGTTATTTCTTCCAATTGAAAACGCTTCCGTCCCTGAATAATAACAGTTGTGCCACCATCCGGCATTTTAATCAATTTCACTAATTTGGCAACTGTACCAATTTTTTCAAGATCAGTAATTTGAGGTTCCTCAATGCTGCTGTCTTTTTGCGCAACCACACCTACCATTTTGTCAGCCTTGTAAGCATCCGTTACGGCTTTAATACTTTTATCTCTGCCAACCGTAATCGGTATAACAACACCCGGAAAAAGCACTGTATTTCTTAACGGAAGTATAGGTAATTCATCAGGAAGCTTGTCGTCATCGGCATTTCCGTCCTCATCTTCTGTAAGTGGTATAATGGGCATAAACTCCATATCATCATCTTGCCCCTGTAAAAAAAAGTTCTTAGTCATCAATTAAATTTAGTTCGTCAATTTGGCAAAAATAGTTGGTATAAACCGTAAAATTTTGCGAATACCTCTAAAGGCAAGATTAATGCCATTAAACAAAAAAGTAAGTAGGAGCGGGAATTGGCAATTTTTTGGGGCTGTGTACAGAAGAACCTTCCTCAGCATTTGTCCGGGCTTCTACGGCTACGGTGTTTTTTATACAAATATGCCGTTGGCATTTGTTTAAAAAATACTGCCCTTCGTCCCCCGCAGCCCGTCAATTAATTAACTTTTTTCAACTTTTATAAAAGCAGAATATGAAATATTTTGTAGTATGCAACTATTAATAAAAAATCTAATATCGTTGGTTCGTATCTAAAAGTTTACAAAGAATTGGTGTGCATAGAATAAACACAAACGAGCATATCATTTCTTTTTATACCTCTACCTGTAAAATTTTTATTTTGTAATTCTCCATTTAATCTTACATCCTTCCATGTAAGTATATAAACTTCTTCACTTACCTTATCAATTTCTAAAACTGCATTAATATTACCTGTTGCCTCCTGCCAGGTTGTATCAAAACTTCCTACAAAATGATCGTTCGTACTTGCTTCAAGTAAAGTAACATCTTCATTAGAAAAAGAGTTCATTTTATTATTAAAAAATTCCCCTTTATATGTATCATCGTTTTTTGATAGAATAAATGTTCCAAAAATATCTGTCATGGCAAAAATTTATTTTAAAAATAATTGTACGAATTTACCATTTATCTAGATTACTATAGCGCTTTATTTATTTCTAGTTTACAAAATATACCTTTTGTATTTTTCCTGCACTTATATAATAAATGGCAGTCCCTTCTAGTTTTGTGTTTCCAAACCCCGTCACGCTTTCTTTATCAATAATGTAACTGCCTTGTATGTTTCGAGACTTTATTTCGCAATGTAACTCTGGCGTATTTTTAAACAAACCATCATAGCCTTTTCTCATCGATTCTTTTCCTTTAGAAATAAGTTTATCAGGAAAGTTATACAACTCCACATCGTCAGCGTATGGTTCTAAAAAAGCGTCAACGTTTCTTGCATTGTATGCGTTAAGTTGGCGCTGTACCAATGCAAGCCCTGTTTCTTTTACGAGTGTATCAGGTTTTATAAGCGAACCTTTGTTTATAACGAAAGCTATATTAGTTAAGTTGTCAATATTATCAACAGGGTTTGCATTTAGTAAAATCAAATCAGCGTTTTTACCAATGGTAATGCTACCCGTTTTACTTTCATTGGATAATATTTTTGCACCATTAATAGTTGCAGTTTGTAACAATTGCCAGTTCGTAATTCCACTTTCCTTCATGGCTTTCAATTCACTCATATATGATGATACATGCTGTGTGCCTGTATTACCGGCATCTGTTCCTGCAGCAATGGTAATGCCTGCATCGACCATCTTTTTTAAATTTATCTTTCTTACAGAATCTTCATGCATATTTCTTGCAACTGTTTTAGCATCATTATAATATTTTTTCATGCCATTAATTCTCGTCGTATCAGGCAAATGTTTTAAATCGTACAAAGACCCAATTTGTTGCGGGTTGGCAGTGGTAAGATCGTATAGCGAAAAATGCTGTTTTTGTCCAAACGTATTTGCATAACCATCTGCTACTACAAGCGTCGGGCATAGCACCGTTTTTTTTGCTTTAAGTAGTTTTATAAAATCGTCAGTTACTATTTCGTCCTCTACGCTATGTACTAAAAAATCTGCACCATTTTGTACCGCTATTTCTGCCGCAATTCTTTCGGTGGCATGTACGGCTACTTTCAAATTATTTTTATGCGCTTCATCTACAATGGCTTTTATGATGGGCTCATATTTTCTGGCGGTTTTTTCAATGTCTCCACCCAAGCTTACAATAAACCAGATCTTTATAAAGTCAGGATGATAAGCCAATTGCTCCTGCACAAATTGTTTTGCATTTTCTGCTGTTGTAAATAATTTGAAGGGCTCTTCATTTTTTAAACCTACAAATACAAGTGGTTCATATGATGTTAAAAGTGGACCGGTCATATAAATGGTAGGTGCGTAAGCTTTATTTGCAAACGAATCTCTTTGATGCAAAAAGCTATATGATGCGCCAACATCTACCACTGATGTTATACCGGCTCGTACATAACGACGCAATAAATCTTCCATATTATTGTGTACCCATGCAAGCTCTTTATCGTAAGGTGCTACTTTGCGAAGATCTATGGCATCCGGTCTTGTATATAAACCGCCGCTTTGAAAAAAGTGTACATGCGCATCAGTCATTCCCGGCATCATGTATTTTCCAGTGCCATCAATTACAGTTGCATTTGCAGCAAGTTTTATTTTTCCGGTTGGTTTTATATCTGCTATTTTATTATCAGCAACTACTACTGTTTGCCCTGCAACTATTTTCTTATTTATCACATCTACGATGGATACATTAGTAACATAAAGCTGCGAAAATGATTGTGAGGAAATAAAAATTAGTAGGAATAAGAAATTGAATTTTCTTTTCATGATGAAATGTTTAGCTATAGAGAATAGACACTTCAAATATATGAAATATGATTAATGGATCTTTGGAAGTTTTTTGTTGATGATTAGCTCGTTTTTAAATATTTGTAAGTTTGAAAAAATAAGATTGTCGGCGCTAATGCGAACCGATTTTTACATATTAAATTTTCAATATTCCTGCACTCCAGGAAACAAGGGTAAATAGGTTTGTGTAATTCTTTTTCCGGGTTTATACACGGAAATACCAACGCATTTGTTTGATTCATTAATTTCGAAAGCAATACCGTCCTTTATATTTTCGAAAATATTAATATTGGTTTGGGTAGTTGTGTCTTTATAATAACTTTTAGGTTTTTTTAGTTCGGGATATTTTTGTTGTATAAAACTGAGGTCATTTCCGCATCTGATAAAATTTTCCGTAATGAAATAAGGAGATGTTACTCTTATGTTTTGGACTTTTCTTGCTTCATCCTTATCACCAAAATTACTCGTGCTGTAAATAGTGGTACTGTATTTATTAGGAGAATTTTTGGAGTACCAAATAGAAATTGATTTTCCCATAGCTGCGTCACCGGCATCTGGTATCCCTAACAGTTTTGCAACTTCTTCCATCTTTTCATCTATGGTTATTTGTCCAATGCTTTTACCGGGTATAATTAATTGTTTTGCAGTTGGGGTAACAAAAGAATCTGCAATTGGTAAAGCCTCTCCAATACTGTCAACTGTATGTTTTAGTGTAGTGGTTGGTAGAGTAGAAGTTGATGTTGTTTTTTTATTATTACAAGCAAATAACATCGTTAATGAGAGGAGAAGTAGAATTAAAGTTTTCATGTAGGTCTGTTTAAGTGATCAGTATCGTGCAAAACTTATACCTCGTTTCATTTGATATATCTACAATGAGGGGAATGTTATTCTATAATTATAGAATCTGGTGAACCAGCCATTTTTATAATTTCGGCGCAAGTTCTTCTAAATTTAGTAGTAACATCTTCACACATCCCAAATTTTACAATATTATATTTTAGCCCTGTATTACATTCGAAGGTAATACTATATCCGTCGTTTGTGGGGCTACCGCAATTTAGATTAAGAGGTAAAGACCAGTAGCCGGATAAATTTATTTTTTTTGCTATACTTTTAAAAGTTGAAAAACTTATCGATTTTATGATTTTTGTATATCTAAATGGTATATCAGGTTTCGTAAACATTTTATTCATCAAGGCATCATAATATTCAAGACTTGACAATTGTGGGAATTTTTTAATCATGGAATCCAGATATTTTTTTTGAGATGGTCTAATTTCTTTTAGACGTCTTGAAATAGGCACACCCATTTTTAAAATATATAAATGAGTTAGTTCCTGTTCACTCATTTTATCCTCATTACTTTTTAATATCATTCCCTTACCTCTTTTTACAACTATTTCATTTGGCGTAATTATGATAAAATAAACTTTTTCATTATCTGTATAAAGCAGCCGAAATATTGGATCTTTTTCTTTTCTTAGGCTAATATTTATTTCATCAAAACTTTTAAGTAAAATCTTTGTAATAAATGCATCGTATGTAGAATCATAAACTGACTCAATATGTCGAACGGGATAAAAAGGAAATGTGCTGTCTTTTAAATTTATGTCTTTTTTAAACTCATATCCTCCTTTCGGAAACTGTATTTTTTCTTTGTAATTAATACAACTAACTAAAATAATTATGAATAGATATTGAAAAAGGTTTTTCAAAATGCTGATTTTTGTTTTAAAGATTTACCAACCCGTCGCACCAATTTAGCATTAAAATTACGACGTAATTAAAACCATCCAGAACATCTACTCCATAATAAAAGCTGAAAAAAGATTATCTGCTGAAAGGCTGCCCGATAGTAGCGTAAAGCCCGCAAGCGAGGAACGAGTGCGGACTTGCAGCGGATAGCGGGATAAAATATTCATAAAAGAACTTAAGCAGAAAGCCCCAAAAAATTAAATGAATTTTACGCAACGTCCGGCAAGGGCCGAGACGTTGCTGCGAAGAAACTTGCAGCGGATAGCGGGTTTAAATGTTCAGAAAAAAACTGATGCTGACAGCCCCTAAAAAATTAACTTAATGCTCAAACAAACTGGCTATCCCAAATGCAGCAGCAGCTGCAATTGCACCAATGAGGGTTACTCTAATTGCACCTCCAATTGGATTTACGCCTGTCATTTTACTTTTAAAGAAACCAAAAATAAACAGGCAAATTAAAGTTGCAACAACAGAATATTGCAATGCTTCTTTTGAATCGGTTATAAAAAAATACGGGCTTAATGGAATAATGCCGCCGACTATATAAGATACACCAATGTTGAGTGCAGATTTGGTTGCTCGTTTTGGATCAGGCTTATCTAAACCCAATTCATACTTCATCATAAACTCTACCCAACGGTCTTTGTCTTTAGAAATTTCTTCTGTTGCCTGTTCCTGTACTTCTTTGCTAAGCCCAATGTTGGCAAAAAATTCTTTCGTTTCTTCTAGCTCTTTGTGCCTCAGCGTTGCTACTTCTATGTGTTCTCTCTTTTCTTCATTTACATAATGATCCTGCTCTGTTTTGCCTGACAAATATCCTCCCAATCCCATAGCTATACTACCTGCAGCTATTTCTGCTATACCGGCAATTACAATAATGCTACTGTTGCTAACGGCACCGCTTAAGCCTGCTGCAAGTGCAAATGGCACAGTGAGTCCATCGCTCATTCCAATAACAATGTCACGCAAAAAGTCAGAGCTGCGCATGTGTTGTTCCTTATGATCGTTATAGTGAAGATGTGTATCCATTTTTTATGCTAATATATGAAGGCTTTTGTGAATGATATTTACGGCATCTGCAACTTCTTCTTTGTTGATTAATAAAGGTGGTGCAAATCGTATTTTATCTCCGTGCGTTGGTTTTGCGAGCAAACCGTTTTGTTTCATTTCCATACAAAGATCCCATGCTGCATCTTTGTTGTGGTGTTCAATTACAATGGCATTTAATAATCCTTTGCCTCTAATTATTTTTATAAACGGCGATTGTATAGCGTGCAATGCTGATCTGAATATTTCCCCCATTGCCTCGGCATTCTCAGCCATCTTCTCCTCTTTTAAAACCTTTAAAGAAGCAATTGCTACGGCACATGCAAGCGGGTTACCACCATAAGTGCTGCCATGCTCACCGGGTTTTATGGTCATCATTATTTCGTTATCACACAACACTGCACTGATAGGCAAAGTGCCACCACTTAATGCTTTGCCCAATATCAAAATATCCGGACGAATATTCTCATGGTCGCATGCAAGCATTTTGCCTGTGCGGCATAAACCGGTTTGTATTTCATCTGCAATCATTAACACATTGTACTCATCGCATAGTTTTCTAATGCCGGTTATATATCCTTCATCCGGCACTAAAACACCTGCTTCTCCCTGTATTGGTTCAAACATAAATGCCGCAACATTTTTATCCTGAAAAGCTGTTTCCAATGCATTGAGATCGTTGTAAGGAACCATATCAAAACCCGGCATAAATGGGCCAAAGTTTGTATAACTACTTGGGTCGGTAGAGGAGGAGATAGCAGCCAACGTTCTGCCCCAAAAGTTACCCTCAGCAAAAATAATTCTTGCTTTGTTTGCCTCTATCCCTTTTAAAGTGTAGCCCCAGCGTCTAGCTAATTTTATAGCAGTTTCGCCACCTTCTACACCCGTGTTCATCGGCAATACTTTATCGTACCCAAAATAGGCAGTGATATATTTTTCGTATTCACCCAATAAATTATTATGAAAGGCTCTTGACGTAAGCGTAAGTGTTTGCGCCTGGTCTGTAAGTGCTTTAATAATTTTAGG
>JBBRPX010000191.1:0-7082 GCA_038227505.1 Chitinophagales bacterium | reverse complement strand
ATTTTGTGCGCCCACTACCAATACTTTTTGAAAATCATAGAAGTGTGGTTCTTTATAATAGTGTGAAACTTTTTGCAGGTCTTCACCCGGCACATTCAACAAATAAGGAATGTCGTAAAACACTGTAGATATGATGATGTGTGCAGCCGTGTAATGTTGTTTATTGGTCGTAATTAAAAAGCCATTTTCCTGTTTTTGCAAACCGGATACTTCCTCAAACAGTTTAATATTCAATTGCTGGCTGGTGGTTGCACGCCGGTAATATTCCAGCGCTTCTGATCTGGTTGGTTTGGGATTATTGGATACGAAAGGTATTCCGCCAATTTCCAGTTTTTCAGAGGTTTAAAAAAAGGTCATGTTTGCGGGATAATTGTAAATAGAATTGGTTAGGCAACCTTTTTCAAGAATTAGAAAATCGATGCCTGCTTTTTTTGCTTCTATGCCGCAGGTTAATCCTATTGGGCCTGCACCAATTATAATGAGTGGGTAATGATGTTTTGTTTGCAAAGAAATATTTTATGCGAAGTTAAAAAATTATGCTGCTTTGCCATTACGATTATTGGTGTAAAACATATTATTAATGATGATAATAGCTTTCATATTTCTTGCCGCCTTGCAAGCTGCATTCCTTATTTTTGTTTAAATACTTACATAAAGAAGCGTAAAATAGTTTTGGAAGGAAACAGGAAAAAAAATGATGTCATTTAATTGTCCAGGGCCGTTATGGATTTATATGTTTTCTTAACTGGCAATTGTTTATTTTGAAATATAGATATATTAGTATTTTGCAATTTTTATTAAATAATCTGATTTAAGTTTTCGTACGATATGTCTCTCTACATAACATCTCTTAACAGCGGTAGCAACGGAAACTGTTATTACATCGGTAACAATGAGGAGGCTGTGTTAATAGATGCGGGGCTTAGTTGCAAGGAAACTGAAAGGCGTATGAACCGGCTTGGTCTGGAAATGAAAAAAGTGAAAGCTATTTTTGTATCGCATGAACATATTGACCATGTGCGTGGGTTGGCGGGGCTAGCAGATAAATATGGTATGCCGGTATATGTTACCGATGCTACGAGAAAAGGATGTTACCATTTACGACCTGAATGTGCTTTTTTGTTTGAAGCTCATGTGCCTGTAAACATTGGCTCACTAAGCATTACAGGCTTTCCAAAATTTCATGATGCTGCAGACCCACACAGTTTTAATATTACATGTAGCGGAATTACGGTTGGTGTTTTTACAGATATCGGTGCAACCTGTAAGCACCTGATAGGCTATTTTAAAAAATGCCATGCTGCTTTTTTAGAAGCTAATTATGATGAAGAAATGTTAAGCAATGGAGCATATCCGCATTTTTTAAAAAGTAGAATTACCGGTGGGGTTGGGCATTTAAGCAATGCACAGGCACTTGAACTGTTTGTAAAACACAAACCTTCTTTTATGAGCCACCTTTATTTGGCACATCTTTCAAAAGATAACAACTGTCCAAAATTGGTGCAGGAATTATTTGAAAAAAACGCAGGTGCCACAAGGGTGATGGTGGCAAGTAGGTATGAGGAGATGCCCGTTTTACATATTGGAGGCACCAGTAAAATGATCATGAACAACAGAAAAAAATTACTGATAAACAACCCTGCACAAATGAGTATGTTCTAAATATCTTCCAGCATTTTTACAACCCCTTCTTTCTTTAAAATTAAATAACCGAGTCTGTCATTACTTATGCCTTCTTTAAGCTGGTAACTAAAACTAAGCTGGTCATCGTCTACCGCAGTTTCAAAATAATTAAACGCAATGTTAGGATGCTTTTTTAAATCATCTCCAATTTCGTAGAGGTGCGTGGAGAGAATAAAAATAGAATTTTTTATTTTTAACAAGCCTTCAATTACAGTACTACTGCACTTCATAGCATCCTGTACATTGGTGCCTTTAAAAAGTTCATCAATTAAAATAAGCCATTTTTTTCCATCGCTTACTTTTTGTACGGTGGCTTTTATGCGCTGTACTTCATTAAAAAAGTAACTCTCGCCTTTTGCAATATTGTCTATTACATTTATGTTGCTGAGTATGCCATCAAAAAAACTAAGTTTCATTTGTTGTGCAGGTACCCCCATACCGGTGTGTGCAAGGTATACAGCCGTGCCGCATGCTTTTATGAAGGTGCTTTTACCCGCCATATTTGCACCAGTAAGAAAAAGAAAATTCTTCGATTCGTTTAGCTGAACGTCGTAAGAAACCGGATCCTCCAACATTAGATGATATAATCTATCTGCTTCCAGATAGGGTAGTTCATCTTCAATAAAAGTGGGGATAGAAAGATGGAATTTTTCAATAGCTGTTGCCATTCCATACCAGGCATCGAGCTTGCCAAAAATTGTGAGTAGATCGAGGATATTGGATTTGTATTTGTATCTAAGAAAATGTGCCAACTCCAACATTTGGGTAGGCAGTAAATCTGCCGCTATTTTATTTTCTGTAATAATGTCTAAGGCTTCTTTACTCAACATTTTTTTTGCATCGTCCAATTGTTTTTTTAGTGGTTGAGGAGTATCATTCTGTAAAAAAACTTCCACAACTAATTTCATACCTTTTATAAAATCAAAGCAATGTTTTATAGAGTATTTTACAAGTGTATAATCGTGGCTATGTAAAATCTTATAGCTGAAGGCTGCAAATGCGTTGGGTTTGGTAGGAATGGGATCTATATTTGATTCATAAAAACGTTCTACCACCATAACAGTTCCATTGCTTATTAATGTTGGCCATTTATTTTTTTGACGTAAAATATACAGTAGCGTTTGCTGTACATTTTTAATCGCTTCGATATTGGGTAAGGGCGAACTAATATTTTTTTTCAGCTGGTCTTTGCCTCTACTTGTAACTGTAAAATTTATTTTGTTAAAAATAGAAAACTCATCTTCTCTATCAAAAATTACAAGGTCCGAAAGCGTGGTTTTATCTATCTCCATGGAGAAGTATTTAGATGTTAGTATTTAGTAATGAGATAAAATTGGCGAGAAATGCGTCTGGTAAGTTTTTACTATGATTTTTTTAAATTAATTCTAGAAATCAGTGAAGAAATATGATCTATACTGTATTTCTCAATACTAAGATCTCAATACTCAATACTTTTTTTCATTCTATCTGCTAAACAAAATTCTTTTCCCTTTATGTAATGCAATTACTTCACCGTTTTCATAAACAAAGTTTCCGTTTACCATGGTTTTTTCAATTGTTGCAGGGAAGGTTGTTTTTTCAAATGGACTCCAGCCGCATTTGTATAAAATGTTTTCCTTCGAAACTGTATACTTTTTGTTTATGTCTACCATTACAAGGTCTGCAAAATAACCTTCTCTTATATAGCCACGATGCTGTATTTGAAAACAATCTGCAACTGCATGGCACATTTTTTCAGCAATTTTTTCAAGACTTATATTACCCTCTTTGTAATAATGCAGCATTAACTGTAACCCATGCTGAACCAATGGCAGACCGGCATGGACTTTTTCATATGGTCCTTCTTTTTCTGACATCAAATGTGGCGCATGGTCGGTTGCAATTACATCTAATCTGTCATCCAGTAAGGCTTCCCACAAAGCTTTTTTATTGCGGGGTGCTTTTATAGCTGGGTTACATTTTATTTTATAGCCTAGTGTTTCATAATCATCAGCTGTAAAATGAAGATGGTGTACGCAAACTTCTGCAGTAATTCGTTTTTCTTTTAAAGGAAACATATTGCCAAAAAGTTGTAATTCTTTTTCTGTGGAAATATGTAGAATATGTAAACGGCTATTGTATTTTTTAGCAAATTGAATAGCCGTTAATGATGATTCGTAACAAGCATCTTCATTGCGTATTAATGGATGATCTGACGGTTCTAAAATGGGTTTAATACTTTTAATATTTTCATATTGATGTTTAATTATTCTTTCATCTTCGCAGTGCGTGGCAATCAATAACTCGCTGCCTGCAAAAATGGTATCAAGCGTAGTGTGATTATCCACCAGCATATTACCCGTGCTGCTGCCCATAAAAATTTTGAGACCGGCAATTTTGTTTTTCAATTCATTTGCTCGCAATGCCTGCTCCCTGTTATCATTGCTCACGCCCATAAAAAATGAATAATTAGCTACAGAACTTTGTTCTGCTATATCATATTTATCCTGCAGCAAAGGCAGCGTTAATACATTTGGAATAGTATTGGGCATTTCCATAAAACTTGTAGTACCGCCAGCTACAGCTGCTGCACTTTCTGTTTCAATCGTTGCTTTGTGCGTAAGACCGGGTTCCCTGAAATGTACCTGGTCATCTATCACTCCCGGAAAAAGATGTCTATTTTCGCCGTGTATTTCTATTACTTTTTCTTTTACATTTATAGAAGGAGAAATTTTTTCTATCCGCTCATTTGCAACAAGCAGATCGGTGTACGTAATTTTTCCTTCATTTACGACAAGTATGTCTTTAAAAAGATACTTTTGCATTCAATTTTACGTTAAGTTTAAAAAAATATTAATACCGATGCAAATTATTAAAAGCTTCGCCAAACTGCTTGTTTTTATTTTACCAATTAATGCAGCTGCACAGTCCACTTACCTAAACCAAGGTGCAAAAGAAACCCATTTTATAGACAGGCTGGAAATTAAACAGCAGACCAATACCGATCTTAATTTTTCTACACTTCGTCCGTTCAATAGAAAGTACATCGTAAGGGAAGCTACTTTTTTAGACAGTGCCCGCATGGGTTACAAAGATTCCACCGGAGTAGATAAATACCGGGAGTGGACGGATCTTGGTCTTACTGATGTGGATGAATATAATTTGCAGAGCCTGTTAATGAACAACAGCGAATGGGTAAATACACCTAAAGAAAGTTTTATCAGTAAAAAGCCATTGCTAAATTCTTTCTATAAAACAAAAGCCAATTTTTTAGAGGTAAACAACAAGGATCTTTTTCTTGCTGTAAACCCTGTTTTGCAGGTTCATCAGGCAATTGAGCCAGGGTATGGCGAAAATATTTTTTTAAATTCACGTGGTGTAAGTGTTAGAGGGCTCATCGGCAAAAAAATAGGCTTTTCTTCTTACATCACAGACAACCAAGAGAGAGGACCAAGGTTTTTTCAGGAGCAGGTAAATACATATCGAGCTGTACCCGGCAACGGTTTTTACAAAACATTTAAAAAAACAGGTGTTGATTATTTTGATGCAAGAGGCTATATTACTTTTAATGCAGCGAAATTTATTGACTTTCAAATTGGCTACGACAAAAATTTTATAGGCAACGGTTACAGAAGTTTATTTTTAAGCGATTGGGGCAACAGCTACCTGTTTGCAAAAATAAATACTAAAGTATGGAAATTTAATTATCAGAATATTTTTATGGAGTTGATGCCGCAGTTCACGAAAACCGGTGATACATTGCTTGACAGAAAATATGCTGCTATGCACCACTTAAGTATGAACGTTACAAAATGGTTGAATATTGGTTTGTTTGAAGGGATTATTTTTGGAAGAAAAAATCGTTTTGATTTTCAGTATTTAAATCCGGTAATATTTTACAGGCATATTGAAGGTACTATCGGAAGTCCTGATAATGCTGTTGCGGGTTTGGATTTTAAAGCCAATGTTGCGCACAGATTACAGTTTTATGGCCAATTTTTATTAGATGAATTTATTTTATCTGAAGTGAAAAATCACCCTACGAGTTGGGTTAATAAATATGGGTATCAGGTTGGCGGAAAATATGTTGATGCCTTCGGTATTAAAAATCTGGATTTGCAGGGTGAAGTAAACCGGGTTCGACCTTTTACCTATTCTCATTATAGCAGTATTTCCAACTACAGTCATTACAACCAGCCACTGGCGCACCCCCTCGGTGGAAATTTTCAGGAATTTATTGGGATAGCACATTACCAACCTGCGCCGAAATGGACGATAGACACGAGGGCAATATATTACTATCAGGGGCTTGACAGTGCAGGAAGAAACTTTGGAGCAAATATTTTTGAAAATTATACAACAAGAACAGTCGATTTGGGTTACAAAGTTGGTAGTGGTGCAAAAGCTACCTGCTTTAACGGTACTGCACTTGTATCGTATGAGCTTAAGCAAAATTTATTTTTAGATGCATCTTTTCAATACAGAACCTACAAAATTGATAACCAACCGGCGCAAAAAAACACAACGCTTGTAACTGCAGGAATTCGATTAAACATGTTTAAAAGAGTGTATGATTTTTAATAATCAACTTTAAAATTTTAAAAAGGCAATTATGAAAATGATTGCCTTTTTTTTATTCTACCGTTAATGAAAAAGTTAATGAACGGGAAGCTATTTTATCTATAGTATTTGAATATTTGAGCGAGTTATTCGGAGACAAAACATTTCTTAGACCGTAAGCAATTTTTAACTCCGGCGTTAAAACAAATACCGGAAAATAAATGTGAAAACCTATTCCGGCTTCAGCCGCATAATCTAGTTTTTGTAAGGTAATTACATCTTCATTTGTTTTTTTACCTGCATTGGCGGCAAGGTCATAATCTACTCTTGCACCAACCATCATAAACACTTTTAAATTTGCAATACGATCGCTGGTAAATTTTAGCTGAACAGGAAATGCCAATGTTATGCCTTGCACTTTTTTTGTAGTTAATGAATCTTCTCCCCTTGGTTTGTCAGGCGACTTGAGGGTATACTGAAATGCCTTTTCAGTAAAAATTAAATCAAGCGGGTAAGTGCGAAGATTAAAATGATTGCTTAGCCTTAGGTTAACGAGACCAGCTAAATTTATGCCCGTGCTGTTAATACTTTCAATAACATTTACACTATCAAATTGTAAAAATTTAGTACTGTGTAAAATGTTGTAATGGGATCTGTTTACTCCGAGGTTGATGCCGAAATGAAACCTTTCATCATCATGATCTAACTGGTTTAATTCATTGCGTAATTGTGCCTGCCCAAAAAAGGGAAGCAACAAAACGAATGAGTTTACAATTATTTTGTTCCGCAATAAATGCTGCATATACCTAAGCTGAGTGGTTTGTTTACAATATTTTTATACCCTACTTTTTCAAGTATAT
>JBBRPX010000190.1:0-7120 GCA_038227505.1 Chitinophagales bacterium | reverse complement strand
GCCCATGTGACGAGAGGAACAGCCCCTCCTAAATCCTCCCCTGAAGGGAGGACTTGAAACGCAGTGGCTCCACCTGCGACATCATTTTCTTGTGATGAGGACGTGCCTGCATCGTGCATGCCCGTTAGTTTTTGTTTTATTGCATCGGCAACTATAAACACTCCAGTATTTACTTCATGGTTTAGGAACCTGATAACTTCAAAGCCTTCGCTTTTTAAAAATAATGTTCTTGCTTCATCATATACTTTTTGTTCTTCTGTATTATGATATTCGCCATCTATTTCTATAACTAATTTCTTTTTAAGGCATACAAAATCCACAATGAATTCATCAATTATATGTTGTCTTCTTATGTGATATCCTGTTTGATTTGCCCTCAAGCTTTGCCATAAAATTTCCTCTTCTTTTGTTGTATTATCTTTTAATTGCTGGCTCAATTCTTTAAATAGTCCGTATGTTGACTTTCTTGCAGTCTCTCGGTGCTGGGTCTCCTTCCCCTCCGGGGAAGGTCGGGAAGGGGCTGCTCTCTCCAGCTGCCCCTCTGCAAATTCCATTTCATCTTCCCACCAAACGTCTCTGCCTTTTATCATAGAAACGGGTATTCTTGTTCGGGTATAAACGATTACTTTTTTTATAAGTTTATTACCAATCAATGCGTCGTCAACCACTGCTTTTAAAGGAATAATTTTTTCGCCACGGTAGGCACCATCGCATGTTACAATAAATTCAGCCTGGGCATCTTCCAATCTATCAGCAATACTCTGTGCACTAAAACCACCAAAAATTACAGAGTGTATTGCGCCAATTCTTGCACAGCCAAGCACTGCATAAGTAAGCTCGGGCACCATGCCCATGTATATACAAACCCGATCGCCTTTTTTTACACCATTGTTTCTTAGTACCTGTGCAAACTGGCAAACCCTTTTATGTAGTCGTGCATAAGTGACTGTCCTTACCCGTTCTTCGGGGTTATTTGGTTCCCAAATAAAAGCAGGCTTGTCAGCCATCTCAGGCAAATGTCTATCTATACAATTTTCAGTAATGTTTAATTTGCCGCCTTTAAACCATTCAATTTTTGGTTCTGTAAAATTCCAGGTTAAAACTTTGTCCCATTTTTTTCTCCAGTAAAAATTTTCTGCTACATCTCCCCAAAATTGTTCCGGATCTTCAATAGATTTTTTATAATCAGAGTGGTATTGTTCCTGTGATTTTATTTGGTATGGGTACGACATGTATTTAATTTTAAAAGTATTCAGTCTAAATTAATATATTTATAGCACATGTTTTTAAAGAATACCGTACACCATATTAAACATTTGTAAATGGCAGAAGTTTCCACAAAAGGAATTGGTAAAGTAATTTTTTCATCTTCTCTCGGTACCTTAATCGAGTGGTACGATTTTTATATTTTCGGCATGCTTGCCAAAACTATTTCTGCCCAGTTTTTTCCTGAAGGAAATGATTCAGCTGCTTTATTAAGTACGCTCGCCATTTTTGCTGCAGGTTTTTTAGTAAGGCCTTTTGGAGCATTAGTATTTGGCAGGCTCGGAGATATGATTGGTAGAAAATACACTTTCTTACTTACACTTGTTTTAATGGGCGGTGCTACCTTTTTAATTGGTCTCGTGCCAAGTTATAGAAGCATTGGTATAACAGCACCGCTACTTGTTTTACTTTTAAGGTTAGTGCAAGGGCTTGCACTTGGCGGCGAGTATGGCGGTGCTGCAACTTATGTGGCTGAGCATGCGCCTGCACATCGCCGGGGTTATTTTACTGCATGGATACAAACTACTGCTACCTTGGGTTTGTTTGTTGCATTAGGTGTAATAATGCTGGTTAAAAATAATATGACGGATGCAGCCTTTAATGCGGAGTGGGGCGGTTGGCGTTATCCTTTCTGGATCTCTATTTTACTCGTTGGTGTGTCAATTTACATTCGTTTAAAAATGAACGAATCACCTGTTTTTGCCAAACTAAAAGCAGAAAAAAAGACGTCAACAAATCCATTAAAAGAAAGTTTTGGCAGGAAGGAAAATTTTAAAATTGTATTACTTGCTTTGTTTGGTGCAGTTATGGGACAGGGCGTAATCTGGTATACCGGACAGTTTTACGCCCAATCATTTTTAGAGAATACAGTAAAAATTGAATTTATACAAAACCGTGAAATATTACTGTGGGCAATAGGATTGGCTACGCCATTCTTTTTATTTTTTGGCTGGCTCAGTGATAAGATTGGTAGAAAATGGATTATGTTAATTGGGATGTTGTTGGGCGTAATTTTTTACAGGCCAATTTTTGGAGAGTTGTTGAAGAGTGCGGATGCGAAGGAATGGATGAAAGATAAAAGTAATTTGAAAGAAGAACTTGTTAAGCATTCTATTCTAAAAGTAGATACCATTAATAGAGACAGTAATATCATTTTTGCTTCTCATAATAAAAAAATATTTGAATATAATAGCACAATAAAATTTTCTCAAATTCAGGTTGATACCATATTTCAAGGCAGTGATGGTTTTTCTTCGTTATTAAAAAAAGATACAAAACCTACATACTCTGACATCATACTCTCAACACCTCTCAAAATAAAATTCATATTCCTTATTTGGATAATGATCATTTTTGTAACCATGGTCTATGGCCCGGTAGCAGCTTTTTTGGTGGAATTATTTCCAACTAAAATTAGATATACGAGTATGAGTTTGCCTTATCATATTGGCAATGGGGTGTTTGGTGGTTTGGTTCCATTCATAGCTACACTTTTGTCTGCAACTTTTACCGGCGATCCATTGGTAGGGCTTTGGTACCCTATTGGCGTGGCGGCTCTATGCTTTATAATTGGCGCATTGTATTTAAGTAATAAGAAGGGTGAAGACGTGAGTGATTAAAATATTCGTGAACATTCGTGCAATTGGTGGCAACAAAAAAATAATATATGAATCAAATAAAAAGAATAATGGGTTTCGTATGGATGATTATTGCACCCGTAATCATTTTCCTTTTAATTTCCGGTGCCATAAATAATATTGGTCATGGTACAAAAGATATTAATAAACCCATTCCATGGATTATCATCATCAGCATTTTTACACCTATTGCAGCAGGATTAATGGTCTTTGGCTACTATGCAGTAAAAGGGGAATACGATAAGATATAAAATGCTTTACACAAACGAAAAAGATGCAAATTTTTCTTAACCTTTTCTCTGCGGTTAATACATTGTAACTTTGCAATAATGTCAACTCCTAAAAAAAAGATGGATGTCTCGGTGCTGAAAAGAGTTTTCAGTTTTGCCGCACCTTACAAAAAGAAATTTTATCTCTCTATTTTCCTTGCTGTATTTCTTGCAATAATTGCGCCTGTGCGGCCATTACTTATACAACTAACTATAAACAGTGGTATCAAAAATAGTACGGTTGGTCATTTTGTTAATGGGCCGGGTGGTTTCATTATTGAAATTACTATCATTCAAATTGTACTTTTACTGATTGAAACAACCTGCAGATTTTTTTTCACTTTTACGACGGCATCACTGGGGCAAAGTGTTGTAAAAGACCTGCGTATTACAACTTACAATAAAATTGTACACCTCAATCTTTCACAGTTTGATAAAACGCCTATTGGAACACTCACAACAAGAACCATCAATGATATAGAATCTGTAAACGATATTTTCAGTGACGGGCTCATTCCTATTATTGCAGATATGCTTTCTATCATTTCAATTCTTACTTACATGTTTATTGCAGACTGGCGACTTACGCTTGTTTGTCTGGCACCTTTTCCTGTTCTTATTATTGCCACCTATTATTTTAAAGAAAGTGTAAACAAATCATTTATAAAAGTTCGCAATGCAGTGGCAGCGCTCAATGCATTTGTGCAGGAGCATATTACAGGTATGGGCATTGTGCAGGCATTTGCCGCCGAAAAAAGAGAACAAGAAAAATTTAATGATATCAATAAAGAACACCGCAATGCAAATATCCGTTCCATTTTTGCCTACTCTGTTTTCTTTCCGGTAGTGGAGTTGGTATCAGCATTGTCTATCGGTTTGCTGGTTTGGTGGGCGGGTACGCAGGCAGGAATATCAACAGAAAAAGCAGCGCAGGCAGGTGGAATTATTACCTCTTTTATTTTGTGTTTAAATTTATTATTTCGTCCACTACGGGTTATTGCTGATAAGTTTAATGTTTTGCAAATGGGCGTAATTGCAAGCGAACGTGTATTTAAAATTTTGGATAACGAAGATGTGTCTGACAGAACAGGAAAATACATTCCTGCAGCCATTAAAGGAGATGTAAATTTTGATCATGTATGGTTCTCCTATATAGATCAACGGTATGTTTTAAAAGATATAAATTTTACCATTAAAGCCGGCGAAACCCTTGCTATTGTTGGGCATACCGGCAGTGGTAAAACATCCATCATCAGTTTAATAAACAGGTTATATCAAATACAAAAAGGAAGTATTAAAATTGATGATACCAATATTGAGGAGTATGATTTAGATTTTTTGCGCAGCAAAATAGGTATTGTTTTGCAGGATGTTTTTCTATTTAGCGGTAGTGTATTGGATAATGTTACGCTCAGAAATTCAGCTATAAAACGAGAAGAAGTTATACAGGCTGCAAAATTGATTGGCATGCACGAATTTATAGAAAGGCTACCCGGTGGTTACGATTACAATGTAATGGAACGTGGTGCCACACTGTCTCTTGGGCAACGACAGTTGCTTTCTTTTGTGCGTGCTTTGTTGTATAATCCTGCTATTCTTATTTTAGATGAAGCTACTTCTTCGGTAGATTCTGAGAGCGAAGCACTCATACAACATGCCATCGATAAATTAATTGCAGGGCGCACTTCCATTGTTATTGCTCACAGGTTGAGTACTATTCGAAAGGCAGATAAAATATTGGTATTGGATGCTGGTGTTGTAAAAGAAATGGGTAGCCATGCCGAGTTAATGGCAAAGCAGGGACATTATTATCAACTACATAAAATGCAGTTTGAAAAACAAGTGGAAATAGTATAATTAAAAAATAATTTTGGCGGTCAGCCGAAAGTCTTAATTCAACTTTTGTCCGGGCTATTTGTTACAATCTTTTTATTCGCTGAAGCGATATAAAAAGGATTTTCACTCCTATCCCGTCGCTCTTCAGCAGTAAATCATTTTTCAACTTTTATTATGCAATGTCTGTTACCGCAACTTTTTCTTTTGCATAAAAGCCAATATAAATAACCACCACAAAAGCCATCTTTGCCGAAATCAAAAACGTTGCTTTACTCCCAAACGTAAACCAGATAATACCAGCCAAACTACTTGCAAGCATGGTGCATATACTTTGAAAAGCCGAGTAAGTTCCTATCGCAGTTGCCGTATCTTCCTTTGCAGAAATATTGCTTATCCATGCTTTTGAAATTCCTTCTGTTGCTGCTGCATATATTCCATACAAAAAAAACAGCCCGTAAAAATGTATTGGTAAAGTTGCATAAGCCATCCCTCCATAAACCAGAGTGAAAACAAAAAGTCCGGCAATAAATATTTTCTTTAACCCTATTTTATCAGCCAATATACCCAGCGGAAATGCACAGATGGCGTATACCAAATTGTAAAAAATATAAATGGTGATGATATTGGTATCATTAAGCCCTGCCTGCTTAGCTTTAAGCAATAAAAAAATATCTGAACTGTTAAACAATGTAAAAACCAATAAGCCCGCTACAAGCTTTCTGTATAAAATCGGGCTTTGTTTCCAATAGCCTAAAAAGGAAAAAAAAGAAGGTTTAGGTTTTGTAGATTTTACAAGCGTGTTTTTATCTTTTAAAAGCAAAGAACACAAAACTGCTATTATGCCCGGGACAAAGGCTATAAAGAAAAGTGTTTTATAATCTTCCGGGCGCCACTGTAAATAAAGTAAAGCAAGCAGCGGCCCAAGCACTGCTCCTAAAGTATCCATCGAACGGTGAAACCCAAAAACTTTCCCCTTCGTTGCTGCAGTTGATTCATCTGATAATACGGCATCTCTTGCACCCGTTCTCAATCCTTTTCCAATCCTGTCAACCGTTCTTACAAAAAATACCCACAATGGCGCTATAAAAAACGCCATCATTGGTTTAGATAATGCACTTAATGCATAACCCCATTGCACAAAGGGCATTCTTCTTCCGGTACTGTCAGATAATTTTCCAAAATAACCTTTGCTCAATCCTGCAGTTGCTTCTGCTACGCCTTCCAGTATTCCAATAAGGACAATAGAAAAACCGATGCTTTTTAAATACAATGGCATTATCGGGTACAGCATTTCACTTGCAGTATCTGTAAAAAGGCTCACCAGCGATAAAATCCATACTGCCCGGGTTATTACTTTCATTTTTTAAAAATATTAATTATGATCCTAAATATTGAGTTTCCTAAAAGCATTAAGTAACACAAAACTTACAGAATTTATAAATAAGTATTAAGGGTACATTTGATAATTACAATATAATCGTCAGTATTTATGGAGATTTAAAGGATGTAAAGTCTTCCGATCTTCCATAAAACAAATAAAATGTCAAGCTTTCATTTCAACTCAAAAGCTGTTTCTTTAAGCCATTTTCCTCCTTAAAATTTCTATTTTAGCTATTCTGCCCTTATCTTTGCGGCAAAATTGAGGATGTATATGGTAACAAAGAGCATCAAATCGTTCATGGTATTGGCTTTCAGCCTTTTTTTAGGAAGTTTTCTTAATGGGGTTTATGCGCAAGGAACTTCGCACGAGGGACCTGCTGAACACAAAGAAGAAAAGCTGGATCCAGCCAAGATCATTATGGAGCACATTAAGGATGCACATGAGTTTCATTTCTTTACTGCCGGCGACTTTCATGCTACAATACCATTGCCTGTAATACTTTATTCTCCGGCAAAAGGATTATCTCTTTTTTCATCTTCACATTTTGGTCACGAAGGAGAAGAAGCCTACAATGGTTACAAACTAAATGAAACCAAAGAAATTGTAGCAGAAGATGGTTCAAAAGTGTATGATTTTTCACTTACAAAGAATGTAGTACAAATGTTTATTGCACTTGCTTTATTATTCTTTTTAATGAAGGGAATTGCAAGTAAATATAAAAAAGGCATTGG
>JBBRPX010000189.1:0-7290 GCA_038227505.1 Chitinophagales bacterium | reverse complement strand
GCTCCAAATTTTTCAATTACGGCCAAACCCTGTAAGCTTAATTCAAGCGCTTTTTCCGGATCACCGAGATCACTGTATGATTCCGAAATATTGAGGTATCCAATAGCAATATTCAAGGTGTCTTTCAGTTGTTGTGCAAGGGAAAGAAATCTTTTATTGCTTTCAAAAACAGAATCTATATTACCAGCTGCCCTGAACAAGGCTGTTTTGCGCAATATTGATTTAAAACGGCCTTTATTAAAATTCAATTTTTCACTAAGCGAATAGGCCTGCTCGCTTAACAAATGCGCCCTCGCCATATCGGTGCTTTGTGTTGCTTTGCTTAGCTTTAAAAATAACCATACCTTATTGGTATCTTCTTTTGCTGCTGTAAGCTGTTGTAATAAACTATCCCTGTTATTTTGCTGCGCCTGGATAATAAGTGCAGGCAATAATAGAATAGATATCAAAATCATCCTTTGCATTGTACAAATTAACACTTACTTCCAGCAAAATGCAAGTATCCAATTAAAATCACTGTTTCGGGTGATTCTTGCGATCAATTATTAGAATCACTCTTTAAGGTGATGCAGGCGGCTTTTCCCCTTTCTACATTTGACCCATTCTTCATTTAAAAAAAATACGATGAAAAAATATCACAACGCAAGCTTTGTTGCTTTCAAACTTATTCTCACCCTGGGCATCTCACTTTCAACCATTACTATTTTTGCCCAGGCAAGATGGCAGGCTGATGTAAGTGTTACAGCAGTAACAATAACTGCAGGTACGCTTAAAAAAGTACCAAGAGGTACTGAGAACATCAATAAGCCGCAGGAAAAAGTCGTTCAGGCAGTGGACGATAATCTAAAATGTTCGATCACCATCCACAATGAAAATGACGATGATGCATGGGGTACCATGATGGTAGTGGTATTACCAGTTGAAGTTACTGTTGTAAGCATGCCGTCAAATGCGAAACTTGATCCATCCGTTACTGCCACACAAACTTTTGCAGGGCATATCATTTTTAATATTGGCCACATGGCTGTAGGTCAGAATGTAACGGTAGAATTTACGTTCACCAAATCGAAATATGGAAATAAAGTAGGTGCATACGCCTACAGCGACAGCCCAGATCCTAACCCTGCAAATAATTATAAAGATGCCACGTATTGATCTTATTATACCATGATCACCAGAAAATAACTAACATGAAATTTTTTGTAAAAATTATATGCGCTGCCATTGTCACAATCGCAGCTTTTCAAACTGTTGCTGCACAACAACCGGTAGTGTATTCAGATATCAGCATCACTGCAATAACACTGAATGCAGCTGGAGTAACAAAAAAAGTTCCTGCAGTAAGCAAGAGCATTACTCCGGCAGATCACCCGGTTACTACTACGGCATCTGATGATATATTAAAGTGCAGGATAACCGTAAGTAATTCCAGTGTGTCAAATGCATTTGCTGTAAAATTAATTATCATTTTGCCGGCAGGTGCTTCTGTGGCTCCGGGAACTTTGCCTTCAAATGCTACGCTCATAAGCGAACGTGTCGCAATTGGAGGGGGACCTGGCTATATACAATTTGACTTACAGGCTGTTTTTTCCAATCAACTTACGACTGTTGAATTCACTTTCAACAAATCACCGAATGTAAATAAGCTAAGCGCTTTTGTTTTTTGTGGAGTTCCTGATGCAAATACAACCAATAATTATAAAGAAGCAGTGTATTGATTTTTAAAGAAACGGCCATGAAAAGTTATTTTCTTTTAACTCTTTCAAATTAATATATGAAACAACAACCCTTTCATAAGAAAATGCTGCTTTTAGTTTTCATGATTTCAACAGTTTTGTGCAGCAATGCTCAACAGCAGGTTAGCCAGACAGTAACTGTGCAAAACAGGAATTGCAATTCAACCTGTTCAGTGATCGATATCCCTGAACTGAATAATAATCCTGCTGCCATTATATTTATAACCCCGGAACTAGTGAATGGTGTTAACCTGAATCCACATCCCATTGGAGCTTATTACATGTACCTGAATAAATGGAGCATCTTTAACTTGGATGCGGCAACAATTCCTGTGGGTGCAAAATTTAAAGTGGAATATTATATAAACCCAGACCCTGCAAGATTTGTTTTCGTCCTTCCCCAACGTGTTCACTTTAATGATATTGTTTACATCGACAATGCGGGCCTGAATAATAAACCAAATGTGCAGGTCCGTGTTTTCCCTCATGTGTCCGCAACGATAGGTAATCTCTGGAATAAACTTGATGTGAAGGTTGAATATGATGTTGCCGCTTCCAAATGGCTTATCGCTAACGTTAATGGTAACCCCATTTCTCCTGATGTTGCTTACAACGTTATCTATTCCAATGGTGGCACAAATCCTCCGAACCAGGTAGGGAATTGTAATTGCACTATTCCAGCATCGCTTCCGCCTAATGGTAGTGCGGGTGGCGACCTTGGTGGAACTTATCCTTACCCATCTGTTCAAAAATTACAGGGTAAACCTGTATCAAACGATCCACCTGCAGTTGGACAAGTTTTAAAGTGGAACGGATCAGCATGGGAACCTGCAAATGAAAATGCTGTTGGCGGAAGCACCTATACTGCCGGAACAGGGCTAGCCATTCAGGGCTCAACAATTTATGCCAACAACATAGCCCCGATGTGGAATGCGAATAAACTTTCAGGCAATGTTGTAACAAATACAACACCGGCAACAGGACAAGTATTAAAATGGAATGGATCTGCATGGGAACCGGCTGCTGATAATGTTGGTACAGCCGGAACAACTTCAACTAATTCAATACAGACTTTTTTTAATAATACCTCGGAATGGTCACCTACTTTAAGCAATAGTGAAAATTACTTTTATTTAAATCACAAATACACTATCACCGTTGCATTAAATTCAAGGCTTATTATCTCAGGAAATTTCTTCGCGCAGGCAGGGGCGTGTCTTGTATGCCAACCTGCATATTCTTCAGTTTCACTTTATATAAACACTGTTTTTAAGGATGTTCTTGTAGAAAGCTGGACGGCTCCGGGCAGTAAACAAAATGCAGGTGTAAGCAATTACATGATGGACGTTTCACCCGGCACTTATATCATCCAGTTTAAAGCATCTCACATCAATATAGATAATAGTCCAATGACAACTCATTATGCACGCTCAAGTTCGATAATGGTATTGCCGTTATAACCTGTGAATAGGCGAAAATAATTATACTGTTTCGGAGGCAATCAAAGAAATAATTGATAAATGAAAACATTTTTATTTTTTCCTGTTTTTTTCCTGCTGTGCCAAATGTCTTTTGCACAACAAGCCTGCAGTAATGATGTTTTGATGAACATACAAGGCAGTTGGAAAAAAGGAAGTGATGCCAACATGAGAGCAGATAAAAATCAATCACAAATTAACAGCAGAATAGATGCTGTGAGCAAATTATTGCAAACTGCTTACCCCGAACCCAAAGGATTAGAAGCAAAATGGTATAGAAGCATGGAAGGCATTCCGCTGGTAAACAACGGACCGGTTACCTACCAACTCAATTCATTGTACCTGTCCTGGTATTGCAACAGTAACCTCCACAAAGCAATGTTGGGAGATGAAACCGGTACCTGGTCGTTTGTATACATGAACAGTTTTGGTTGGTTAATGACTGATCAATATGATAAAGCAATAATAAAAATACAGGGGATACAAGCCTGGTGGATGCCTAAAAAAGTTGGTGAATGGAAAGGCGTGACATTGTATGAAACATCCGGATCTCCAAAAAACAATAAAGCAGTATTGATCACCCGTAACAATCAATTGCCTTATAAGCCGGTTACCCGGTTACAATTTTTGCACGCCATGAAGGAAAAGATCGAAGCAGACAAAAAAACACAACTCGATTTCCAAAATAAACGAACAGTAAGATCAGACGCAGACGAAGATATTGCAAGGCAGCATGGTTTGGAAGGCGCATTAAAAAATGTGCCACCGAACAGGATAGAGCAACGTAAGACTGATTACCTCAAACATTATAAAACGGATCGTCAACGAATAGACGAAAATATCCAGCAAACAGAAACTTATTACAACAGTATGCTTAGCCCTCTTACTGATGAATTAAATAAAGAAAGTGATACTGAATTACAGCAGCCTGCTATTGTAGATAATAGTTCTAATATCTTCACGGGCTTTACAACTGATGAAAAAGGCGGCCGGATGATGGTGGTCGTCAACAATGATTATTTCAAAATGAACCTCCCCCGCTATGTGCCACAAATGATCGTTTTGTATTGGAGCTGGGATAATAATGGCCCCTGCCAGGATTTTAGAAAACAATTTGAAGAAAACTTTCCTGTTGATAAATTAAAAGCAATGATTGATAAATAAATTTTGTTTATGAAAAAGATAATCACGTTTGTATTGCTTGTTGCAACTATGCAACAGTTAACTGCGCAAACAGAAACATTTGACATTGCGACTTATACAGCGCCGGCAAATTTTACAAAAGGTGCTAAATCAGGGGTTCTGCTATTTACTAATACTAATACCAGTACGGGAGCTTTTTGCATAATCGCTATTTATCCCAGTGCTGCAAGTGCAGGAAATGAAAAAAAAGATTTTGCAAATGAATGGGCAGCACTGGTAGTTACTCCTTATAAAGCGGAAGCCAATCCAAAAACAGAAACGCTAACTAACCCCGCGGGATGGAAAGCAGTTGCTGCGGCTGCTCCAATTAAGATCGGGGATGCGGACGCTTATTCCATACTCACAGTATTTAGTGGTTTCGGAAAAAAATTAAGTGTGCTTACCACATTAAATGATCAATCCTATATAGGAATAGTTGACTCTCTTTTACAAAATATACAATTAGATAAAACCGGCAATACAACTGTTGCGTCCTCAACTATCCAGTCACCCTCTAATACAAATCAAGCCAACGGGCAATTTGGTACGGTGAAATATACAGCACCTAATGGCTGGAATGTAACAAAATATCCTGATGGTGATATCATCAGCCCCGCTGATATTCCAAAAGGAGAATTTTTAGAAATATGGGTGCATCCTTCTATGAATTTTTCCGGGACAATGGAACAGGCGCTGCAAAAAAGTTATGATGAAATAGCAACAAAAATACAAGCTGCTAAAATGAATGATGTTAACGGAGGCAATTATGATAAGCAAACTGCAAAAATTTCTTTCCGTGGATGGGAATATATCCGTTGCAGCGGAGGTATACACCTGGGCGGCGGCGAATATCCCCCCGAATATGCCCTCGATATTTTTTTAATAAAAGTGAATGGACGGTTTGAACAGGTATCCATTGTTAAGTCAAGAAAGAATTGTAGTTACTCTACCTATTATCCATCTAACCGGTTAAAATATTTTAATGATATCGAGAATTTTTTATTCTCCCTGCAATTTGATGATTGGAAAGAACCCATTGTAAAATCCGCAACTGTAAAAGGAGATGGTGTTGCTGGTGTGTGGCAGGGTATTTCTTTGTCGGTAGGTGCACCAAAAACTGGCGCAGAACTGGGCGCTGAGTTTAAAGTAAAGCAACTCATTTTCTTTTCAAATGGACAGGCATTTTTTGGGACTACTTTTCCTGTTGAAGGATTAGATGAATTAAATACCTGGGTGAAGGCGGAAAACAACCGCAGGGATTGGGGCACCTATACATTCACTAATGGTAAAGGCATATTGAAAATGCCTTATGGAGATATTCCACTGCGAATGGAAAATAATAAACTCGTTGTTACTACCAATAAAACCGATCATGGTTTTATAAAAACAAATTCGGTGGATGGCGCAAGGTTTAACGGTACCTATGCTTTAAGCAGTAAAAATTTCGCAGGCGAAGAAACTGGAAAAACACCACTTATTATTTTTACCCCGGATGGAAAATTTACAGATGGTGGCGCATTGAAAATACTGTCTCACGAATATGTTGAGTGTATCAACGCAGCAAACAACCCGGGGTCCGGCACTTATGAAGTAAAAAATAATTCTATTGTATTTATTTACTCCGATGGAAGAAAAATAAAGATCGCCTTCATCGGGAGTGATTATGATAAAGATAATTTAAGTCCTGCCACACTTTCATTAAGTTTTAATGAAGATGTGTTGAGAAAGAAATGATGCTTCAAAAATTATTATATGCATGTAAAAAAAAAGTATGAAAAAGTTATTCCTGCTGCTGCTGATTGGCTGCTCTGTTCAAAGCATAGCACAAACAGAAACTTTTGATATGGTAACCTATAGCCCCCCTAAAAACTGGCGGAAGGATAGTAGTAAGCAGGGAGTAATGCTGTATACCAATGTAAATAATGCTACAGGGGGGTTTTGTTTAATTGGTATTTATGCCGGCACAGCAAGTTATGGCGATGCACAAAAAGATTTTAAAAAGGAATGGAATGATCTTGCAGTTGTTCCATACAAAGCAGATCCCAATGCAAAACCAGAAACGGCAACTACTCGGGATGGCTGGCAACAATTGACCGCTGCATCCAGGATAAAACTGGATAGTATTGACGCATTTGTTATACTGTCAGTGTTTAATGGATTTGGAAAAACAAGCAGTGTACTTGTTAGTTTAAATGATCAGTCGTATCTGCCATTGATAGATTCATTGTTAGCAAATATTAAACTGGATAAAACTGCAAAAATTGCATCTATGCCATCTTCAAATACAAATTTATCTATTATCGGAACATGGTCTGATTATTCAGGGGTTTTCAGCAATTACGTAAATAGTTCAGGTGGCTTTATTGCAAGTGCCGATTCACATGAAATGCATCAATACGTATTCAAAGCAGACAAGACATTTACTTATAAATATTTAGGAAGCTATATGGGTGGCATCTTGTATGTTGAAAGCAGTGGTACATATAATATTAAAGAGGATAATTTAACCCTCAACACAAAGATATATAAAAGCAAGACGGGCAATAATGCTGCAACAGTAATGAAAGAAGACAAAACTTTAGAAGTAGCCGAAAACTATAAATATTATATCGGGCCAAATAAATGGGAAGCCGGACCATTTTTAAATCTTCATAAAGACGGTAATTATTATCCATGGAGCGATTACCAATATGATTATTATAAAAAAGCAAAATGACTTTGATTATTCAGGACTGTCTTTTATTCCCTGACTAAGCTCTTTTAATCAATTAAAATTTACGAATCATGAAAAAATTATTATTTATTCTGCCGCTATTCTTTTTAGCACTCGATGTAAATGCCCAGCAAACTGAAGATGAAGTGTATGTTGGCAAAAAATTTGGAAACTTCAAAGG
>JBBRPX010000188.1:0-7300 GCA_038227505.1 Chitinophagales bacterium | reverse complement strand
TGATAAGGCTTGCGTACAATGTTTTTATGCTCGGTATTATTACATCGGTAATCGCTTTTAGTATAGCAGCTATCTTTAACCATGCGCCTGCTGAAACTGTTATCACCAATAGTACAGGTTCGCCTTTCTAAAAAATTACGCAGATGTTGTTTAACCGAGACCTTAGCTGGCTAACCTTTAACCACAGAGTATTGCAGGAAGCAAAAGATGTTTCTGTTCCATTGTACGAAAGGCTGCGGTTTCTTGCTATATTTTCTTCTAATCTTGATGAGTTTTTCAGGGTTAGATACCCTGTTGTAGTTGCTTTTTCAAAACTCAATAAAAAAGCGCTTAAAAAAGAATTCTTTTTAGATGAAGCAGATGCTTCTGAGAAGATGCAGATTTTTATAAACGAACAATTAAATGAGTTTGGTGAAACTTTGCTGAAAGATACTATTCCATCTTTAAAAGAAAAAGGCATTTACTTTTATTACAACAAACCGCTTTTGCCGCAACATTTGCCTGAAGTAAAACAAATTTTTTTAGCAAGGGTGCTTTCTTTTATTCAGCCTGTTTTTTTAAGCGCTGAAAGTGCCTACGATTTTTTACCTGAAAACAATCATCTCTACTTCATAGTTACAATATCTAACAGCCAAAATAACATGGTGAACCATGTTTCTATAAATATTCCATCATATAAACTAAGCAGATTTTTCGTTTTAGAACCCATTGACGGAATGAATTATGTAGTTTTTATTGATGACGTGATAAGGGAAAACATCAATATTATTTTTCCGGGGCAAACAATTAAAAGTATTTACAGCATTAAGTTTAATAGAGATGCAGAAATTAATTTAGGCGATGAATATGATCGTAATGTTTTAGAAAAAATAGAGAAGCAACTTAGTAAAAGAGAAATTGGCGCACCTTCCCGTTTTTTGTTTGAACATGGTATGCCATCGTATTTACAAATGTTTTTGTCAACCCTTTTTAAGGCAGATATGAAAGATATGTTTGAGGGTGGCAGATACCATAATTTAAGCAACCTGTACGATTTTCCTTCTTTTGATAAAACGTTGTTTTATAAAAAGCAGGAGGCAATACATTATCCACCAATTGCAGGGGGTAATATTTTTGCAAATGTTACCACAAAAGATATACTGCTTCATTTGCCTTACCAGTCTTACATTCCTGTACTTAGCTTTTTTAACCAGGCTGCCGTAGATGCTGATGTTAAAGAAATATATATTACGCTTTACAGAGTTGCGGCAGAATCTCATATTGTAAATGCATTGATAAGTGCTGCAAAAAATGGCAAAAAAGTTACCGCATTTATTGAGCTGAAAGCTAGGTTTGATGAAGCGAATAATATTAAATGGAGCAGGGTAATGAAAGATGCCGGCGTAAAACTTATTTACAGCGATCCATCAATTAAAGTACACTCAAAAATTGCATTGGTAAAAAAAGAAGTTGCAGGAAGAAAATTGTGTTATGCTGTTCTGAGTACAGGAAACTTTAACGAGAATACAGCACTTTTTTACACAGATCATGTGCTGATGACGGCAAAGCAAGAAGTTTGCAATGAGCTGGAAATTTTGTTTAGCTATTTGCAAACCAAAAAAAATGCGCCTTCAAAAAAAACTATTTTATTTAATAATTTGTGGGTTGCTCAGTTTAATTTGCTAGATCAGTTTGAAATGCTCATTAATAAGGAAATTGCAAAACACCAAACCGGTAAACCGGCAAAAATAAGAATCAAAGTAAATAATTTAGAAGAGCCCTGCTTTATTAAATTATTATACAAGGCGAGTGCAGCGGGTGTTTCAGTTGAGCTCATGGTAAGAAGTATTTGTTGTTTAGTGCCTGAGCAGGAAAATTTAAGCGAGCATATCGTTGTGAAAAGGCTGGTGGATAAATACCTGGAACATACGAGATTATTTATTTTTGGGGTTGATGAGGATGCTATTGTGGCAATGGGGTCGGCGGATTTAATGACGAGAAATCTTAGAAGAAGAATTGAAGTATGTATAGATATAAAAGATGAAAATTGCAGGCAACAACTCCTGCATTATTTTCAATTGCAATGGCAGGACAATACAAAAACATCCAGAATTTTAAACAATGGTGAGCAACTTCGCCAACAGATTTCCGGTGCTGCACACAATGCACAAAATGACATTTATGATTACCTGAAAAAAATATCATGTTAAATTCTACTGCAAAGTTTTCTATTTTTCAGGGTATAAAAAAGTACCGTATTAGGCGGGTGTTTTTTATTGCTTTGTTTTGGACAATTATAGATACCGTATCGACCATTCTAAATTTTAGCGTATTCGAAAATCATTCAAAATCTATTCTTACCCGTGCAATTTTAGTTTTTTTAATGAGCACAGTTATGGGGTATTTATTTGTTTATACGTTAAGAAACGTTTTTAAAAACAGACCTATACTGATTAACTTTTTTGCTAAAACATTTATATTGCTTTTTGCTGCCTTGGCAATGAATTTTTTAGCCCATCTCACAGATAATATTTTTGTTGAAAACCTGGATTTGCGAAAAAGCCTTGTTGATTTTTACCAATATACAATGACAGGGAATTGGCTTTTAAGAAGAACCATGTATTGGCTTGTTATCTTTGGTATTACCCAGCTTTATCTGGAAATAAACGACAAATATGCGCCCGGCGTTTTTTTAGATATACTTGCCGGAAAATATATAAAACCCCGCATAGAAAACAGGATCATTATGTTTATTGACCTTAAAGATTCTACCCCCATTGCAGAAAAACTCGGCCACCAAAACTTTTTTTTATTTATAAGAGAATTTATTTACGATCTCTCCCTTTCGTTGATAGAACACAATGGAATAATTTACCAGTATGTCGGCGATGAGATAGTGGTTTCGTGGAAGTATAACAAAGACAACATGAATAATTGTTTGGCCTCTGTTATATCCTGCAGAAAAAATATACAAAGAAGAAGCGAACATTACAGAAGAGTTTATGGTATAATTCCTGAATTTAGAATTGGGATACATGTAGGCGATGTAACGGTGGGAGAAATTGGTGTAATTAAAAAAGACCTTGCTATGAGTGGCGATACAATGAACACAACTGCCCGCATAAGAAGTGCCTGCAATGAGCTTAACCAGCGGTTTATCGTATCAAAAGATTTTGCTGATAAGAGTAACCTAAAAAGTTTTCAGCTGGAAGACCTCGGTATAGTTGAACTGAAGGGCAAAGCAAATGGCATTGAACTATTTGCCCTCAAAATTTGATGGTTTGTAATTTTGTATTATCTTAAACGTTCGTTTAAAATTTTACAACTACCATGACCAAAACTTTACTAGTCACACTGCTATCATTCTGTTGTTTTGCAGCAAACGCTCAAAACAAAAAACCACTTACACATGCTGTTTACGATGGCTGGAAATCAGTCGGCGAAAGAGCCATCAGCAACAATGGCCGTTTTGTTGTTTACTCCATTGTGCCACAGGAAGGAAATGGATTGCTTGTAATAAACAATACTGACAACGGACATAAACGGGAGATAGAACGGGGTTACGCTCCCCTGATTTCGCAGGATAGCCGTTATGTATTTTTTAAAATAAAAGCTCGCTATCAAGATACAAGGCAAGCCCGCATTAAGAAAAAGAAACCAGACGAAATGCCAAAAGATTCAATGGCAATGGTAACGCTCGCTACAGACAGTATCATAAAAATTCCAATGGTTAAATCTTTTAAAGCGCCTGAAAAGGGCAGTGGATGGGTAGCATATCTGGCTGAGAAGCCGTTGCCTGATACCAGTGCAAAAAAGAATATTCCCGATTCGTTAAAAATGAAAATTGATGGCCTTGTAAAAATCGCAGATTCGCTTCTCAGAAAATCTCTAGACTCGGTAAAAGGAAAAGTAGAAAAGGCGGAAGTTATTGCTGCTACCCAAAAAGCCGTGGAAGAAATTTATAAAAAAGCCAATGATTTATTTATTGATGCAGAAGGCGATGATGCAGCTGCAGACAAAATACAGGAAGGAACGGACCTTTCCGTAAAAAACCTATTAACTGATAAAATAAGGAAATTTAAATTAGTAAGCGAATATTATTTTGATAAAAGCGGCACCAAGCTTCTAATAGAAACGACCAAAGCACCAAAAGATACATTTAGCAAAGCAAGCGTAATGTTATACAACCTCGAGACAGATAAAATTGATACTATTATGAAGGGGTTTAATGATGCAAAGAATTTTGTTTTTGATGAAGCGGGGCAGCAGCTCGCATTTGTTGCAGAGCGAGACAGTACCACCAAATCGTTGCAAAAGTTTTATAAATTATGGTATTATAAAAATGGATTTGACAGTACTATTTTAGGTGCTGATAGAAACACTGCAGGTATTTTTAAAGGAAATACCATCAGCGAAAATGCAGATTTAAAATTTAGCAAAGATGGAAAGAAACTTTTTTTTGGTACTGCGTCTATTGTAGCGCCAAAAGATACAACCCTTGTTGACTTTGAACTTGCCCGCCTAGATGTGTGGACATACAATGACGATTATTTGCAACCACAACAACTAAAGCAATTGCCACAGGAATTAAAAAGAAGCTACAGCGCAGTTATGGTGCCGGGGCAAAACAAGCTCACACAACTCGGTACAGATTCATCAGAAAATATTTCGGTTATAAATGAAGGTAATGCTGACTTTGTTTTGGCGCAATCCACAAAAGGCAATAGAATAGCTTCGCAGTGGGAGGGGAGAGCACTTACAAACGCATTCTTGATAAATGTAAACACCGGCAAAAGCTCGTTAATATCAAAAAACAATATAGAGAGGTTAACAGCATCGCCCATGGGTAAATACATTTACTGGTACGACCCTGTAAAACAAAATTATTTTGCTTACAACACGGCAAACGCATCAATAAAAAACATTACAGATAAAATTAAAATACCTTTATACGATACGGAGAACGATGTACCCGATTATGCAAATGCCATTGGTGTTGCCGGAGTTTTGGCCGATGACAAATATATTTTAATACAAGATGAATATGACATTTGGAAGGTAGATCCCACAGCAATAGATGCACCTGTAAACATAACCAATGGCTTTGGTAGAAAAAACAAAATAAAGTTTGATTATGTTGATACAGATCCTGAAAAACGTTTTATAGATCCAACTGAAAAAATATTATTAAGAAGCCAGAATAAAACAAATAAAAATGCCGGTTTTTATACGGTAAATGTTGGTGAGGTTAAAGACCCCGCCCTGTTAAACACAAGCGCACACTCTTTTTCAGCGCCGGTAAAAGCAAAAGATAGCGAGAAATATATATTCTCCCAATCAGATATCAATGCATCAGAGCTTTACGTAACAAACGATTTTATACAATCAACAAAGCTTACAGATATTGCTGCCCAACAAAAAGATTACAATTGGCTCACGGCAGATTTAATGCGCTGGAAAATGTTTGACGGTAAAATGAGTGAAGGACTTTTATTTAAGCCTGAAAACTTTGACCCCACAAAAAAATACCCTGTTATACTTTATTTCTACGAGCGCAATGCTGACCTGTTGTATAATTACAGAGCTCCTGCTCCCAGCGCATCTACAATAAACATTCCCTATTTTGTAAGCAATGGTTACATCGTTTTTGACCCTAATATTTATTATAAAAAAGGAGAACCTGGGCAAAGTGCTTACAACAGTGTAGTGAGTGCTGCAAAAATGCTTGCAAAAATGCCATGGGTAGATAGCAACAGAATGGCGATACAGGGACAAAGCTGGGGCGGTTACCAGGTTGCTTATCTTGTTACCAAAACAAATATGTTTAGGGCTGCAGGTGCTGGTGCACCAGTTTCTAATATGACGAGTGCTTATGGTGGCATAAGATGGGGCGTTGGTATAAACAGGCAGTTTCAATACGAAAAAACGCAGAGTAGAATCGGTGCTACACTTTGGCAAAGACCGGACCTTTACATAAAGAATTCACCATTGTTTGCTGCAGATAAAATTAAAACACCTTTGTTGTTAATGCACAACGATGCAGATGGTTCTGTGCCATGGTACCAGAGCATAGAATTGTTTACGGCAATGAAAAGATTGAATAAAAAAGTTTGGTTGCTGGAATATAATGGCGAAGACCACAACCTTGTAGAAAGAAAAAACAGGAAAGATCTGTCAGTAAGGTTAGGGCAGTTTTTTGATTACTACTTAAAAGATGCGCCTGCCGCTGATTGGATAAAGAAGGGTGTGCCTGCCACACAAAAAGGAATTAACTGGGGGTTGGATGTGAACTAGCATTGTTGTTAAAAATACAAAAAAGCCAGACAGGTATTATTTCTGTCTGGCTTTTTTTTGCTTCTTTGGTGCTTACTAAACAACAAGCGTAAACTTTTACAAAACCTAAAAGGTTTTTAACCCCTTTTAGGTTTACAAGCCCTGTCTCAGCTTTTTTTATAAAGCTTTGGATTTTCTTTCAACAAAAATTACGATGAGATAATCATAATATAAATGATTGCTATTCTGTAATTAAAAAATAAAATAATTAATCCCGGTAAGTAAAGCAAAATTTTTTTTTTCATCTAATTATTATTGAGCCTTAGTAAAATTATTCTTATGCTTTGTATTTGTTGCATTAAGCTACAATAAAAAAAATTAATAAATGTACCTTTTTGTTTTATGGCGCAAGGATCTAGTTTTGTTGGTGCTTTTATTTTTGGGAAAATTTATAAGAAAACCATTATTAAATTTTTGTGTATGTTCTTTTACACGTGGTATTTTATTTTCTTTATTATATAATTGCAACGTAGTTTGTTATGGATGTTTGTATTTTATTTATCTAACGTAATAATTAATTAAACAGCTTATTATAATTAATAATTTCAAAATATTGCTTAGCCTTTTTGTTAGTGGGTAATTGGGAGGCAAGGATATACATTTATTTATATTTTTGAATTTAAACCAAAACACAAAAAATATGATTAAGAATTGCTTGTTTGTAATTTCGCTTTTTATTTGTTTCAACCTAAGCGCACAAATTCAGGTTTAAAAACTTATTGGCAAAAACAGCAAGGACTTTAACACGGGCTAAGGCGGATTTTTAAAATTCTCTTACGCGGTTTCAGAAGGCTCGGATGTTATTTTGGAGGTAGCTGGCTATTCGTTTGGATTAAAAGAAGACCCTGCGTTTGGTTGGGCAGTTGTGCCGATAAAACTTGGGTATAGATATACTTTCAACCAGACTTGCCAAGGATTTTATATTGAACCATAGGTAGGGTACAATGTTTTTGGGATAGATCCTACTGACAAACAATTTAGGGTTTAG
>JBBRPX010000187.1:0-7439 GCA_038227505.1 Chitinophagales bacterium | reverse complement strand
ATGATTGTTTTTCATTCTACTAAGGTTGAAGACAATTATAATTCAGTAAGATTCTAATAACTTGCACCTCCAAAAATTTCACTGCCACTGCCACTGCCACTGCCACTGCCACTGCCACTGCCACTGCCACTGCCCACTGCCCACTGCACCACTTTCCCTATCTTGCAAAAAAAATAAATTGAAAAACATCCTTCTTTTTGGTGCCGGTAAATCTGCATCTGTACTCATAGAATACTTAACAGAAAATGCGGTAGAAAACAAATGGTTTATCACTGTGGTAGATGCAGATAAAAAACTCATTGAAGAGAAAACAAAAAACCATCCATCTTCTTCCGCAGTAGCTGCAGATATTACAAATGAAATTTTAAGAAGCAGACTTATTGAGCAATGCGATCTGGTGATTTCTATGATGCCGGCATTTTTGCATATTTTAATTGCTAAAGACTGCGTGCATTTTGGTAAGCATTTATTAACGGCTTCTTATGCCGACGAAGAAATAAAATTACTGGCGGAGGAAGCTAAAGCAAAAGGGATTTTATTTTTGTGTGAAATGGGTTTAGACCCCGGCATAGACCACATGAGTGCTATGCAAATTATTGATGAAATTAAAGAAAAAGGCGGAAAAATACATTCCTTTAAAAGCCATTGCGGTGGTTTAGTAGCACCCGAAAGTGACAACAACCCATGGCACTATAAAATTAGCTGGAACCCCCGTAATGTAGTGCTGGCAGGTAAAGCTGGTGCAGAATACAAAATGGATGGACAGATTATAAAAGAAAAATATCAGGAACTTTTTAATGCAGAAAGGTTTATTGAAACAGGCGATGATACTATTGGAAGATTAAGTTATTACCCAAATAGAAACAGCCTTTCTTATATAGATTTGTATGAATTATATGACTCTCAAACTTTTGTTCGCACAACACTCAGATACCGGGATTTTATGCTTGGCTGGAAAAATATAATCGATCTAAAACTTACTGATGAGGACATCGTCTATCAATCAGATGATTTATCAATTGCGGATTTCTTTCAACAGCACTTTGACAAATATAATCTTTCAGAAAAACTACGGATAGAGGTAAAAAAAAATGAAGCTTATACAAACGAAGTTATTAGTCTGTTAGCTGATAATTTAAATTCAAAAAATACAAACAATAAAATGGGTATCGATGAAAACGGCGCCTTGATTACTGAAACTGAAAATCACGTCGATTCGCCGACGTATGATGACCTTGCCATGAGTGCTCATGATGGAAATAAAATTTTAGAACAGCTTTATTTTTTAGGCGTGTCTGATGAAAATACCATCATAAATAAAGGAATGATTAGTGCTGCTGATGCATTACAATTTATCCTTGAAAAAAAATTAGCCTTATCGCCAACCGATAAAGATATGGTGGTAATGCAACATGATATTGAGTACACATTAGAGAACCAGAATCACCAGATTATATCTTCTTTAATTGTAAAAGGAAAAGACAGTATACATACAGCCATGGCTAAAACCGTTGGGCTACCATTGGGCATTGCGGCTAAATTAATTTTAAATGGAACGATCAATTTATATGGTCTCCATATACCAATAATTAAAGAAATTTACGAACCGGTATTAAAAGAGTTGGAAAAGAATGGAATTATATTTTTAAAAAAATAAAAAGAGATTAAATTTATACGTATAGTTTTATTATCTTTGTCGTATAATTAATTGTTATGGATTCAAAAATTACATTAAGCTTCGATAAAAGCGTTATAGAAAAGGCAAAAGAATATGCCAGCGAAAACAACATTAGCCTCTCTCGTTTAATAGAATTTTTATTAACAAAGGTTACCAGTAAATCTTATAAATCAATTGAAGATTATCCTATTTCAGATTGGGTAAGTATGGTTGCAGATGGCGAAGCTACATACCATATTAACCGCACACGTAAACAATCTAAAGATGCTTTTCTAAAATCTAAAAAATGAAAATATTTTTAGATGCTAATATTATTGTGGCTGTACTTAATAAAGAATATCCTTTATTTACTTATGCGGCAAGGATATTAAGCTTAGGGGCCAATAAAAAATATAAAATTTATACCTCACCTATTTGTTTGGCCATTGCATTTTATTTTGCTGAAAAAAAACATGGCACTTTAGCTGCCAAAGGAAAAATAAGTTTGCTTGCAGATAATATTACAATAACGGATGTTGGCAATGATACCGTAACAGCAGCTCTTCAAAATAAGAAAGTAAATGATTTTGAGGATGGATTAGAATATTACTCAGCACAAAAAAGTAAATGCACTTTAATTATTACCGAAGATGTAGATGATTTTTATTTCTCAGAAATGGAAGTAATAAAATCAAAAGATTTTATTGAAAAATATTTGGTCTAGACTTTCAACATTTTTGTTAACCGCTCCACTCCTTCTGTAGCTGTTCCTTCTATTGGAATAATATTAAAGTAATGGCCCACTGGGGGAATTTTTTTATCAATAATATATTTCGGAATTGAGTCTGCTAAAACATCTATCAATCCTGCTGCGGGATAAACCTGTAAAGAAGTTCCAATCAATATAAATATATCTGCTATTTTCATTATTTCTACTGCTTTTTCTATCATAGGTACTTCTTCTTCAAACCATACAATATGTGGTCTAAGCTGGCTACCATCTTTTGCTAGATCGCCCAAACTTATATCTCCATATATGTCAAAAATTTTTGTTCTGCTTTTTACACTTCGCATTTTAAAAATTTCTCCATGCAAATGCAAAACGTTGGTAGAGCCACCACGTTCGTGCAAATCATCAATATTTTGTGTAATGATCGTTACGTCAAAATAATTTTCTAATTCAGCCAATCCAAAATGTGCGTTGTTTGGTTTTGCCTGTGCAATATCTTTTCTTCGCTGGTTATAAAAATCCAATACCAATGCAGGATTTTTTGCAAAGCCTCTTGGTGTAGCTACATCTTCTATATTATAACCCATCCATAAGCCGTCAGTGTCTCTAAAAGTTTTTAACCCGCTTTCTGCACTTATTCCTGCGCCTGTTAAAACAACAATGTGCTTTTTCATTTTATACAGTTTTTTCTCCTGCCATTTTCAAAATTTTATTCCACTCTTCTTCCCTTACGGGCTGCACAGATAAACGCATCGATTTTATCAAAGACATTTCCTGCAAATCTTTTTCTGCTTTAACCTGTGCAAGTGTAATCGGCTTTTTTAATTTTTTCACAGGTGCAATATCAATTACCACCCACGCCGGCTCAGGTGTTGTTGGGTCTTGATAATATTCTTTTACAACTTTGGCAATACCTACTATTTCAAGTCCTTCATTGCTGTGATAAAAAAATATTTTATCTCCCTTCTTCATTGACTTTAAATGATTTCTTGCGAGATAATTCCTAACACCGTCCCAATGTGTTTTGTTGTCTTTTACCAGTTGATCCCAACTGTATTTAAAAGGTTCAGATTTTAATAACCAGTAAGCCATCTTTGAATTTTATTTAGTTATTGTAACTTATTTTCCCCTCTATTTTAAAAATTTCCCCCCTTTATTGATAAATCTAAATTTTATCCACAAAATCAAACTAAAAATTTACTGAAATCGTAATTACCCGATAATTGGCAAAATTTATGTTTTGGCAAGGTTACACACTTTTAATAATTAAAAATAAATTTTATGAAAGGACAAATGTCATCTCCTCCTTTGCAGGACGAGAAATTGATTTCATCTTTTGGGATACAAAGAAGAAATATGTTAAAGTTTTTTGGTGCATCGGCAGCAGTAGTAGCTCTTGGATCAGCTTGTAACAAAAATAATGATATAAATGCGGCTACTGATACCGGAGTATTTTTAGGAGCCGGCGATTTTCAAATTTTAAATTTTGCTTATGCGCTTGAACAGTTAGAAGCAGCATTTTACACACAGGTAATTACATCTGCCGGTTTTAATGCAATGTCTGTTTTAGAAAAAAATTACATGATGGATATTAAAGATCATGAGATTGCCCACCGTGAATATTTCAAAGTCGCTTTAGGCTCAAACGCAATAAAAGGATTGACGCCGAAATTTACCGCAATTGATTTTAATTCAAGAGATGGTATTTTGGCACAGGCAAAAGCATTTGAAGATACAGGCGTTTCTGCTTACAATGGAGCAGGTCAATATATTGCTGATGGTAATTATTTAACAGCAGCAGGTAAAATTGTTTCTGTAGAAGCAAGACACGCAGCACTTATTCGTGATCTAATTACCAACGGAACATTCTCTGATGATCTAGATGCAAATGCTTTGGATATTTCTAAACCGCCGACAGCAATTGTTGACATTGCTAATGCATTCTTGAGTGCAGATTCTCAAATCAGCAAACGTGGTTTACCTGCATAATGCAATTATTTAAAAACTTTAAATCTTAAAAAATGAATTTACAAAATATATTTTCTGAAATAGAAAAAGTAGATGCAGATATTTATGACAGGTTAGACACACGTCGTTCTGCCATGAAGCAATTTGCAAATTTTACCGGTAAAGCTGCCTTAGCCGCAATGCCTCTGGCTTTAGGTTCGATGTTTAAAAAAGCATACGGACAAACTCCCACAGATGTGATAGCAACTTTACAGTTTGCTTTAACATTAGAATATTTGGAGGCGAAGTTTTACCAGATTGGTGTGGCAGCATCAGGTGTAACTGGTAATGCAGGAGTTGCAGGGTTAGCGGCACTTCAAAAAATTCGTGACCACGAAGTTAAGCACGTGGCTTTTTTAAAAAATGTAATTACTTCATTGGGGTCTACTCCAACTCCCGAGCCAACATTCGATTTTACAGGTGGAAAAGGGAGCAATATGGGACCATTTTTAGGGTGGGAAACCACTTACGATATATTTTTAGCTATGGCTCAAACATTTGAAGATACAGGTGTTCGTGCATACAAAGGATCAGCAGGAACTTTGATAAATAATAAAACTGTTCTTACTGCAGCTTTAAACATACATTCTGTTGAAGCAAGACATGCTTCACACATTCGCCAGATGAGGAGAGCGAGAGCAACTGCGCCCGGTGCAATTACTGCTGCTTATGTTGGAGATATAAAGCCTTGGATAAATAATGCTGAAAGCAATATTGGAGCTGGCTTTGCTGCCGCAGTTCAACCGAGTTATAACGGAGAAGAAGTAACAGTACAGGGTGGTATTAATATTGTAACAGTAGGTGGGGTTGGTACTACCGCTGCAAGTGCATGTTTTGATGAGCCATTGTCGAAAGATGCTGTACTTTTAATAGTATCTCCATTCATTAAACCATAATTAATAATCAATCAGTCCAAATAAAAAAAGCATCCTTTTTAAGGATGCTTTTTTGTTAATATATATTTATAAAATGAAGATTTACCAACCACTTGCCAATATATCTGCGAGATGAAAAGTTTCAATTGGTAGATTTTTATTTTTTATTATTCCACCAATCTGCATCAGGCAACTACAATCTGTAGATACAACACAGTTGGCACCTGTAGCCATAATATTTGTAATTTTTTGTTCTGCCATTGCTATTGAAATTCCTTCAAACTTTACTGAAAAGGTTCCGCCAAAACCGCAACATGTTTCAACATCATTCATTTCCACCAATTCCAGACCTTTTACATTATTCAGTAATCGCCTTGGGCCCTCTTTAATTTTGCACTCACGCAAAGCCGCACAACTATCATGATAAGTTACTTTGCCAAAAAAAGATGCCCCAAATTCTTCCACTTTAAGTACGTCTATTAAAAATTCGGTAAACTCAAAAGTTCGTTTACCAAGTTGCTTAATTTTATTTTGATGAACACTGTTATCAAACAAACCAGGATAATAGTTTCTTACAAACCCAACACAACTGGCACTTGGAGCCACAATAAAATCAGCAGTATCAAAATCATTTAAAAACTTTTCTGCAACTACTTTTGCTTCATCACAAAATCCTGCATTAAAGGCAGGTTGCCCACAACAGGTTTGATTGGTATTATATAAAACTTTGCACCCTGCTTTTTCCAAAACCTTTACCATATTGAAAGCAGTTTGTGGGTAAAGCTGGTCTACAAAACAGGGTATAAAAAGTTGAACATTCATTATCAGAATTTTTTAAAAGGATTGCGATAATGCAATCATTTTTATAGCAGCGGCAGCAGCCTCCTCTCCTTTGTGGCCATGTTTACCGCCAAGTCTCTCGTCTGCCTGAAGTTGATTGTTTACAGTAAGCACACCATAAATAATCGGAACAGATAGTGTAATATTCAAATTCATAATTCCATGAGTGACGCCTTCACATACATAATCAAAATGTGGCGTATCGCCCCTTATAACACAGCCTAATGCGATAAACGCATCCGGCACTTTTATTTTAGTTGGCATTGGTAGCCCATCAACTTCACTAAACTCAAGAACATCTGCTGCTTCTAGTATTTTAGTCCAATAATTTTTTACTGCAAAGGGAATTTCAAATGCACCGGGTACTTCTATGATTTTAAAATCAATATTATTCTGTGATAATATTTTCACACAACCATTCTGTAAAAGATCTACCACATGTGCATTCCATTCTGTTTTAACTATAACAACAAAGGCATCCTTTGTTAATTGGATGCCAGTTGTATCAGTTAGATTTTTACTACTTATTGCCATTAATTCTTTTTATTTTGTAACACCAAGTTTTGCAAGATGTTTTTCTACTTCACCGCTTTGTACTGTAGGAAAATTTGGATAATTGTCCTGTGCCTTTTGATACAGCTCAATTGCTTCCTTTTGCTTTCCTATATAATCAGCGTAAGCTGCAGCAGTAATTAATGCATCAGCGGTAAAAGCTTCATCTTTGTCATTAACAGAAGCAGCTTTTTTGTATGCACTAAAAGCCTCTTCTGTTTTCTTTTGCTCTGAATAAGCATTACCAAGAAGTATGTATTTTTTTATCTCAACCTGCGTAGCACCGTTTGAATTATAATCTTTTAAATGTTGAATAGCTTTATCAAACTCCTTAATATGGAGGTAGCAAGCACCAATCATATACTCCGCACGGTTACCATTTAACGTACCGCTGTACTTGCTTGCCACTTTTAAAAGTCCTGTTACATTTACGCCATTATCTACTCCTCCATTTAAAACGACATTTACAGAATCTTTATTAAAACCTGTTTGCGCCATTTTATCAAATAAAGATTCTGCAGGAAATATTAATGCGGCAGCATCAATTTCTTTTGGTTCTTTTACAAGTTTTTGGTACCCAAAATAAGCACCTAATAAAATAATTAAAGCACCTCCAACATAAATAATGGGTTTGCTGTAAGTGTCCCAAAAATTCTTTTTAACTGTATATGTTTCAGTAGTTATGTTGTCATCGGTCGTTACTACCGCTATTTTGTTCTCTGCCATGTTAGTTTGAAGTATTAGTAAAAATTATTTTATTTTTATTCTTTTAGTCTGT
>JBBRPX010000186.1:0-7462 GCA_038227505.1 Chitinophagales bacterium | reverse complement strand
GCATGCAAAGGAAATCTTTTGGAAAATAATCTATCAAACAGAAAGGTCTTGCACCGGGTAAACGCTGGTCAAAAAAACGGGAGTAGTTTTCAATACCGTTGCAATAACCAAGTTCTTTGATCATTTCAATATCATAATTTACCCGCTCGGTGATGCGCTGCGCCTCAATAAATTTACCCGACTTTTTAAAATATTCTGCCTGCGCAAAACACTCATCCTGTATCTCGCTTATTACCCTTGCCTGCATATCTTTCGGTGCCAGGTAAAGCGATGCCGGGAAAATAGCAGCATCTATCACTTCCACAATACGCTTGCCGGTACTGAGTTCCAGCGTTTCTATCTTTTCTATTTCATCGCCAAAAAAACTGATACGATAGCCATAATCTACATAAGGCAAATTAATATCGACCGTATCGCCCTTTACCCTAAAAGTACCACGGGTAAAATCTCCCTGGCTGCGGTTGTACAAACTGTTTACCAAAGAATGTAAAAATCCTTGTCTGCTTATTACCTGGTTTTTTCTGATGCGGATGATCCCGTTTTCATACTCCGCTGGATTGCCCATACCATAAATACAACTCACACTTGCTACAACAATAATATCTCTGCGGCCACTCAGCAATTGCGCTGTTGCCTGCAGGCGAAGCTTATCCAGTTCCTCATTTATAGCAAGGTCTTTTTCAATGTAAGTATTACTGCTTGGCATGTAAGCCTCCGGCTGATAGTAATCGTAATAAGATACAAAATAACCAACCGCATTATCTGGAAAAAACTGTTTGAATTCTCCGTACAACTGCGCCACCAATGTTTTGTTGTGCGTAATAACCAATGTGGGCCGCTGCGTTTGTTGTATAACATTGGCCATGGTAAATGTTTTACCACTACCGGTTACACCAAGCAATACCTGATGTTTCTCGCCTTCGTTCACGCCTTCCACCAATTTAGCAATGGCTTCGGGCTGGTCGCCGGCGGGTACGTAAGATGATTGTAAATTAAATGTTGGCAAGAATGTACTTTTTACAAATTTATACAAAGCACCTAATTAAAACATAGTTGCATGTTTTGAAACAGGGTAATATTCTGCATGAAGTATTATTTATAGTACTTCCGCATAAAATGAGCAATGGTAAAAGTTGGGATAAAGTCTGTGAAGGGCATGGCTTCTTCCACAAAATTTAAAACCGCACCTGTAGCACCAAAGCGCCCGCCAAAAGATTTAAAAAATATGAATGCCGATAGCGGAGCCCAAACAACATCACTAAACTCGCCAATGCCCGGAATGGCAAAACTTAGGCAGCCAATAAGGTCCATTACAATACAAAAAGTAAGAGAAGGAATTGTAGCAGTCTGTTGAATTGTTTTCATGTGTGTAATTTATACAAATACAATGCAGATTTTGGGGTTTGACAAGATGACAATGTTAATTTTTAAGGAATACAGAGTAGGTGGAGGCGAGTCGGAAATGGGAGAGGCAATTAGTGAAATTTTAATATCAAGAACGCTTTCATTGATCCTCATAAAATAGAAGTTTTTGTGGTCGCTTGCGTGCTGTTACGGTCACTGCCGGCGTTGCAGGGAAATGATGGTCGCTTGCGGGCGGTTTCGGCCATATCAGCATTTCATTTCTATAAGTTTCTAATGAACCATCGTAGGGTAATCCTATGGTAATAATTGGGTGAGGCGTGGGTGTGCATCGTCCTAAAATTTTACTTATCTTTTTACAACTTCGACAGTATATTTGAAATAGCTTATTTCTCAAAACAGTTTTTTAGTAAGCAGTATTTAATTCGCCAACATATGAAACGATCTCTAATGCATTTTACTGTGTTTACAGTCGCAATCATTTTTTCCTTAAATGCTTTATGCCAAAAAATTGATACTTCTCCGGTAGATGCTTACTGGAAAATGATTGAACCATTAAAGCAGGGCGACTCTTTAGCCACCGACACATGGCAGAACTTTTTAAAAATTGAATCTAATCAAATCTATATAGAGAATCAGGGATTTGATAAAGGCTATCTGGAGCGACTTAGAAAAGCCATTCAGGTTGTTTACATGCCCGTTTATGACAGCCTTTTACAGACGAGATTAATTGCAATAAAAAAAGACCCATCATCTTATTGGCTCACTTACAAAGTGTAAGTGTATAAAGCAAACGAGCAAGCATTAAAAACATACCAAAGGCAAATTTTAAACCCTTCTTATATAGATTCAATTTATAAAAATGCCTTTGGCTGGTTGCCGAAGCGTTTGCAGAAAAAGGACACTGCTGTAAGTATTCATTTTTTAGGAATAGAGAATGATGCTATTGCAGGCGGTGGTATCATTATTTCAACATTGTGGAGCGCTTATAACCAAGATAAATTAAAGATGGGGATGTTGAACGGACACGAAATGCATCATGTTTTACGCAAAGGTATAACGTTTGAAAACATAGCTGAAAATGATAAAGGAATAATGTATGTGCTCAACAGTATTTTAAATGAAGGCACCGCTGACATGATTGATAAAGCTTACAATATTGCCCACGATGAGGACCTGCCAATGGAATGCAGGTACAAGGATTTTGAATTGTTTGAGGCCGATAGCATTGTGAAACAGATTGACACAAGCTTACTTAATATGGCTCAATCGCAGGGTACAATTTTTAAAACAGAAAAACAATACCGTGAATTACTTAGGTGGACAAGTGGGCACTGTCCAGGCTACTATATGACCGATATTATTGTAAAGAACGGTTTTAAAAAACAACTGCTGCAAAGTATTCAAAACCCATTTGAGTTTGTTTATCTATATAACAAGGCTGCTAAAAAAGACAAAGCAAAACCACCTGTATTTTCAGCTTCCTCATTAAAGTATATTAAACTGATGCAGCAAAAATATTGGCAGGGTAAATAAGATTAGTGGTAGAGAGAAAGATTAAAATGAATGTTCTGTTAGCTGTGGGAATTACCAGCAATTGCCCTCATATTTTTTTAGATTATCAGAGATGACAAGAAGTTCCCGTGTTTACATCAATGTAAAAAAATAATTGAAGTAATAAGACCCTTATCATCCTATGCTTTTTTTGGCTTTTTTCTTTCGCCAGATTCTTTCTCAGTGTTTCCTTTAAAGGTAGATTCCCAATCGCTAATCGAGTTAATTAAGATAGTCCTCGCCACAATTTTGGTAAACCCAGAACCTATATGAGTTGAATTATTTTATACAATAATATTTTGACTCAGCAGGTATAGGTATTGGCGTAGTATGGACGAATACAGATACTTTAGTGAGCAATCTTGCAAAAGAAAATGAAATGGGAGCAACTATGGGGGCAGCAGGTTCTTTTAAAGAATTGGGCGATATGATTGGCCCATTAATGATGGGCGCAATATCTCAGGCACTGGGCTTAAAATGGGGATTTGTTATTTATGCTATATTGGGTGGCATAGCATTATTAGTAACGATAGCGGTTGCTCAAAAACCAATAGCAAAATGCAAATGATTGCTTTAAATTATATCAGTAGGTATCAAATTATGCTGTTGAAAAATTAAACACATTGACATTGTAAAATTCCTACACAGTATTTACAGTAACTCTTATCAAATTTTAATGGAATAAATTAAAAGTTTTATAAACTCAATAAAATTGTTGAAATTAAAAATTAAAAACGTCTAATACATGGACAATTATAAAAAAAATAAAAGAGCAGCACTTAGTTTACGGGAACGTTTTTCAGCTTTAGGTAACCTGCCACAATTCTTTAAATTGGTCTGGCAAACCAGCCCTTGGCTTACGTTGATAAATGCAGTGCTGCGCATTATACGTTCTGCAATACCGGTGGCGCTTTTGTATGTGGCTAAGTTAATTATTGATCAGGTTGTCCAGTTAAACCAGTCCTCAGGGTCTCCTAATTATTTATGGCAATTGGTAGCGGTTGAATTTGGTTTGGCTATACTTGCTGATGGTTTGAGCAGGGCTACAAATTTGGTGGATAGTTTATTGGGAGACTTATTCTCTAACCACACTTCCATCAAAATAATGCAACATGCAGCGATACTGGACCTTGACCAATTTGAAAACTCGGACTTTTATGATAAGCTGGAAAGAGCAAGACAACAAACGGTTGGACGGACGGTTTTACTTTCGCAACTGCTAAGCCAGGTGCAGGATTTAATAACAATGATTTTTTTAGCAGCAGGGCTTTTTGTTTTTAATCCATGGCTTCTATTGCTTCTTTTTATCGCTGTATTGCCGGCCTTTGTAGGTGAATCATATTTTAATAATCTTAGTTATTCTCTTAGCAGAAGTCAAACACCTGAAAGAAGAGAACTGGATTATGTAAGGTATCTTGGAGCAAGTGACGAAACCGCTAAAGAAGTCAAAATATTTGATCTGTCCGGTTTTCTTACAGATCGTTTTCGGGTATTATCAAATAAGTTTTACAAGGATAATAAACGTCTTGTTATAAAGCGGTCTCTTTGGGGAACGCTGTTTGCTGTACTTGGTAGCTTAGGTTATTATGGGGCATACGTCTTTATTATTTTAAGTACAATAGAAGGTAAACTATCCCTCGGAGATCTTACTTTTTTAGCAGGGTCATTTCGCCAGTTAAGGAGTTTGCTGGAAGCGGTTCTATCCCGTTTTACTGTTGTATCGCAGGGCGCTATTTACTTAAAAGATTTTTTTGATTTCTTCGAGATACAACCACGCATAAAAGCACTGGCTAACGCACGTCCTTTTCCAAAAAAAATTATACACGGGTTTACTTTTGAAGATGTTGGTTTTAAGTATGCTAATGAAGAGAGATGGGCAAACCGTCATCTAAGTTTTACGCTTCAGGCAGGAGAAAAACTTGCACTAGTGGGAGAAAACGGTGCCGGTAAAACTACCCTTGTAAAATTGTTGGCACGGCTTTACGACCCCACGGAAGGAAGAATATTATTAGATGGCTACGATTTACGTGAATATGATCTGACAGAACTACGAAGGCAGGTTGGCGTTATTTTTCAGGATTATTTTCGCTATCAAATGACAGTGTCACAAAATATTGCAGTAGGTAATATTGCGGAAAAAGAGAATAAAGAACTCATCATAAATTCTGCTAAACAAAGTTTGGCTGATGCCTTAGTACAAAAGTTGCCAGGCAAATATGAACAGGCTTTAGGTAAAAGGTTTAATGAAGGAATAGAACTATCAGGTGGTGAATGGCAAAAAATTGCGCTGGCAAGAGCTTACATGAAAAATGCTCAATTACTTATTTTGGATGAACCCACAGCGGCGCTGGATGCAAGAGCAGAATTTGAAGTATTTCAAAGGTTTTCGGAACTCACAAAAGGAAAAACCGCTGTACTAATTTCGCACCGTTTCTCTACAGTTCGTATGGCTGATCGCATTCTCGTTTTAGAAAAAGGGGAGTTGTTAGAAGAAGGCAATCACGAAGAACTATTGAAAAAAAATGGAAGGTATACCGAACTGTTTTATCTACAGGCAAAGGGGTATCAATAAATGCCTCAATAGTTAACACTCAATACATCTAAATGGGTTGCTGCCTCTTAACCTTGGTAAGTATTTAAGTAATTGCTTAAATACATACTTTTGTTTTATGGGTATAATTTGTATAAGACCTTACGTAGATCAGGTGCTGATAGGAGAATGCAAAAAGAAACTGCAAAAAGCAGCGATATCTTTTAGCAGGTTAAGCCAGGTGCTAAGTCTTGCAGGTAATGATGTGCGTATGAAAATGCTTTACCTGTTAGAAGAAGAAAAAGAGTTGTGCGTTTGTGACTTGGCAGATATTTTAGAAATGACCATTCCGGCAGTTTCGCAACATTTAAGAAAATTAAAAGATGGTAACATTTTACAGACACGTAGAAGCGGACAAACAATTTATTATTCTCTAAAGCAAGAGCATTTAGAAATAATTAAACCACTGTTTGAACACATAACTATTGTTAATCGTAAAAAGCAAAAAGCATGAAACAGAAAACTTCCTCTAAGGCTGCTACGGGTGTAGGAATATTTGCAGCTATTGCTGCATCACACCAATATTAGCATTGGTTGCAGGTGCAAGCGGTGCAGCCTCATCGCTTTCTTGGTTAGCACCGGCTCGTCCATATTTAATTGGTTTAGCTATAGCTGCATTAGGATTTACATGGTACAAGTCATTAAGTAATAAACAAAGTACAGCCTGTGGCCCTGATGGTACTTGTGTAGTTGAAAAGAAAAGTTTTGTTGCTTCCAGAACATTTTTATCAATTATAACAATTGTTGCAATTATATTGATGGCGTTCCCGTTATACGCAAAAATGTTTTATCCAACGCCTGTCACTCCGCCAACAACAGTCGAAATAGTTAACAACCAACAACAAGTAGAGTTTACAATAAAAGGAATGAGCTGCGAAGCCTGCGAAGAAGAAATAGATAACGAAATTTCAAAAGTAAATGGCGTATTAACTTACAATACTTCTTATGCAACTCATAGTAGCATGTTAACAATTGATAAATCAAAAGCCAATATTTCAGCAATTGAAGCAGCTATAAATAATACAGGGTATACTGTTAAAAATTATAAAATCATTACAGCAAATAAATAATTATGGAAAACACAGTCATTTTACAATCTATACTTACCTGCCCTGCATGTAATTTTCAAAAAGAAGAAACAATGCCAACAGATGCTTGTCAGTACTTCTACAAGTGTACTAATTGCGAAACTATATTAAAACCTATGCAAGGTGATTGTTGTGTATTTTGTAGTTATGGTTCAGTCCCTTGTCCTCCGATACAAGACAATAAATCATGTTGTTCATAATAGATAAGATTATTTGCTGCATTTTGTTCTCTCTGTATTGAATGTTGCTTTCGAAGCCTTTTAATAATCGTATATCTCTATTTTAGATCTTTTTATTTAAGATAATTATCAATATTTATTTGTTAAAGTAAGGAATTTAAAAAACTAACGTAAAACCATTGTAGTAAATCTATTTGTTGAAAGTACTTGTCTACATATTAGTTTTTATTTTACTTTTTGTAATGGTGCAGCCTGTAGTTAGCAATCCTAACAAGGCTATGGGCAAAAACTGTATCAGTAACTGCTGTAACAACAAGCAAGATAAAAAACACAAAAGTGAGAACAAAGATTGCAATCCTTTTCTTGCTTGTTCATTAGCCGCATGGTTACAAGCACCAAAAATTTACATACAACAGTCAGTTCGTCTTCTTTCCAAACAGGAATATTTTACATTTAATGACAATAGAATTATTAATAATTTATCATCGCTTTTCCATCCACCCAATATTGCTTAGCAAAAAATAAACAAGAAATAATTTTAAACTTTAAGAAGCTGTTTGAGTTAATTATTTAAGAATCGCTATGTGTATAAGTTGAAAATTAAAGTTGTATAAAAAAGAAAGTTGCCCGATAATAGTGAAATGACAAAACCCCACTACTTTTCAAGCAACTTTCAATGGCAAATTATT
>JBBRPX010000185.1:0-7490 GCA_038227505.1 Chitinophagales bacterium | reverse complement strand
TCAACAAATAATGTTTTCATCTATACTTAATATTATTTATTTAATTGCTTCAGTAACGTTCATCATTGGTTTAAAAATGCTGTCACGCCCTGAGTCTGCACGAAGAGGAAATCTTATTGCAGCAGGCGGAATGGGGCTTGCGATATTCGGCACCATCTTTTTATATGAAAGTTCAGATCGTGTGCATCTTGGCAATTTACCATGGATGTTTGGGGCGTTGGTTATTGGCGGAGTGCTAGGTGCAGTAAGCTCACGCAAAGTAAAAATGACACAGATGCCTGAGATGGTAAGTTTATTTAACGGAATGGGTGGCGCATGTGCTATGCTTATTTCGTTGATAGAATTTAACCATATTAGCGACAACCCAATTGCGTTGGGGCATTATATTGCCATCGTTCTTGGTCTTGTAATTGGCAGTATTTCTTTTGCAGGAAGTATTATTGCTTATTTAAAATTAAGCGGTAAACAAAAAGATGTAAGCTTTAAAGGTCAGCATATTTTTAACCTTGTGTTGTTTGCTATTATTTTAGTAGGTGCTGTAATAACTTACAATGTTTCTACTGAAAATGCACCAACTTATTTTTACTCAACTTTTAGTTTAGCAATATTATATGGAGTATTTTTTGTGCTGCCTATTGGCGGTGCAGATATGCCTGTTGTAATTTCTTTGCTAAACTCTTTAACCGGTGTAGCTGCGGCTTGTGGAGGATTTTTATACAACAACAAAGCCATGCTTACGGGTGGTATTTTAGTTGGAGCTGCAGGCACTTTGCTTACGGTATTAATGTGTAAGGCAATGAACCGAAGTTTGCTTAATGTAATTATTGGTAACTGGGGTGGTAGCAACGCTGCTGCAGGTTCAACGCAGGAAGGCGGAAGTTTTAAAGAAGTATCAACCAGCGATGCAGCCATGTTAATGAGCTATGCAAAAAAAGTAATTATTGTACCTGGTTATGGGTTAGCTGTAGCGCAGGCACAACATACTTGCCATGAGTTGGAAAAGATTTTGACAGAAAAAGGTGTTGAAGTTTCTTACGCAATCCACCCGGTAGCTGGTCGTATGCCAGGGCATATGAATGTTTTATTAGCAGAAGCTGATGTGGCTTACGAAAAGTTAGAAGAAATGGAAGATGCTAATAGCAATTTTAAAACTACCGATGTGGTGTTGATTTTAGGAGCCAACGATGTGGTGAATCCTGCAGCCAAAAATGATCCTGCATCACCAATTTACGGCATGCCTATTTTAGAAGTAGAGGATGCAAAAACTGTTATAGTAAACAAACGTAGTATGAAGCCTGGTTATGCAGGTATTGAAAATTCACTTTTTTATCAACCTAAAACTTCTATGTTGTTTGGCGATGCTAAAAAGGTTTTACAAGACTTATGTGCAGAGGTAAAGGCTACTTAAAATCATTTAGGTTTTACCTAACATTTCACTTTGTAAATTTATAAATGTTTGAAGGTGCTCATTATTTTCGTTTACACGTTTTTAAATTAAGAAAGATATTATTTCTCACCCGATATGTTATAATTGTATTGCTTTTTCTTTTTGTTGGTGATAATGTAAAAGCTCAAAATCTTTTCGCTAATGCTGATTTTGAACAGCTAAACAATTGTAGCGAATATCACCAAGATTGTTCATCTGAAGCTTGGTTTTATATTAAACCTTCAGCGACACCTTTATTTACCCCAAAAGATGTCCCCAATCCATTTAGCGGAAAAGATTTATTGATTTTGCCTGTTGAAAATATTTATGTTGGGCAAAAAAAAAGGCAATTCGTTTATACGATGTTTTGTTGCGAATTGCAGAAGGGTAAAAATTACAAGCTTTCTTTTTATGTAAATACAGCCGGCAAAACTTTTTATGGGCTCGATTTTTATTTTCAAAAGAAGGAGTTTACATCGGCAAATTTTTCTGCTGATGCTGTAATACCATCAATTCATATTTCTGACAGCGATATTGTAAATGAATTAGGTGGATGGAATTACGTTGAAAAAATATATACCGCTACAGGAGATGAAAAATTTTGTTTGGTTGGAAATTTGGCAAAAGAAAAGTTTGATTTTTCGCCTTATCAAAGAATGAACAAGGGAGGTGATATTTTTTATTTTGTTGATGATATCGTTTTCAAATCGATATTACCCCAATCTATCTGCGCCGCTTACAAAGAAAACGTAACAAAATTATACAATCAAAATTTTAGGCATACCGAAAGTGTGTTGGTAGCTAATAGTACTGAAATCATAAAAGATACTATTACGATCCCTTCAGTTTTTTTTGAGACCGACAAATCAATTTTAAAACCTGTATTTGAAAAATTGTTAGATAGTCTTGTTTTAAATTTGAAGACAAAAAATATTTTGAATATAGTTGTAGAAGGCCATACAGACAGCAAAGGAACTTTGCAGCGAAATAAAATATTATCAACGCAAAGGGCGGCATCAGTTCGTAGTTACCTTTTGAATAAATTATCAATTTCAAACGAGATGATTTTTTCTTATGGAAAAGCCTCTGTCTTTCCTATTGCAGATAATGCCACTGAAAAAGGTAGGGCACAAAACAGACGAGTGGAAATAATTTTGACTTATACAAATAAAATTGATTGAGATTTTTATGTTCGTTTTTTACAATGTGGTATACTTTCTAATTTTTTGTTTGAGTCTATAAAAAATGTGACAATTATTAATGAAACAAATTTTATTGTTGTTTACCAACCTTGTTACTAAGGAATATCCGTAAAAGTTAACCCTGCAATAGAACCTAATAATTAATTTTTTCTTTCAAGGGCAGGTGCTGGATTTACTTATGGGTAAGGTATTTTAAACTAAAACATGCCAAATCTTGGCTTTGTAAAAATATTATCTAGTACAACCTGCAATTTTGTACGAAAGCATCGAGAATTCTTAACAAGTAATAATGTGTTTTTGTGCAACGAATTTTGCATCTTTGTAGCAATACTTTTAAAATCCTTTTCTGAATTTCAAATAGCTTAATTATGAAAAAATTCTTTTTAATATTATTTTCTTTCCCTTTTTTTGTGAAAGCTCAAGAAAATTCTATTATGATAGAAGGGGCAGGGGTGAACATGTATGTGAACCACAGTGCTGCTCCTAAAGAAAACTTTTACAGTATTGGTAGGCTTTACAACATAAGCCCTAAGGATATTGCTCCATTTAATAAATTAACTCTTGAAAATGGGTTAAGTATTGGACAGATAATTAAAGTACCATTGCGTACTGTAAATTTTACGCAGACTAATAATGTAGCTTTAGATGAAGTGACTGTACCCGTTTACCATAAGGTTGCAGCAAATGAAACACTTTTTCAGGTTAGCAATAAATACAATAAGGTTCCCGCTGCCTCTTTAAAAAAATGGAATAATTTAAACTCAGATGAGATAAACCAAGGGCAAAAGATTATTGTTGGGTATTTAAAAGTAAAAAAAGATTTATCAGCGCTTGCTCAGCAAGTTGCGAAAATGCCTAATCAACAAAAAGAAACTGTGCAGGCTCCGTTAAAAGAAAAGGTTGCTAAAAAGCAGGCTGAAATGGGAAAAGTAAAAGAAGATGTAAAAGCTAAAATAGAAGAAACAGTAAATGCTGAAAAAAAGATAGAAATTGATGAAAAGGCGGTGGTGAAAACTACGACCATTGAAAAATTCAATAAAACTAACAAAGAAGGATTTTTTAAATCATCTTTTAATAACACAGGCAAAGAAGAAGCGGGGATTGCAGGAATATTTAAAAGTACGAGTGGTTGGGAAGATGGAAAATATTATTGCCTTCACAATTCTGCAGAACAAAATAGTATTGTAAAGATCACAAATCCTGCCAACGGAAAATTTGTTTATGCGAAAGTATTAGATGTTATGCCGGATTTAAAGCAGAATAATGAACTTTCTGTTAGAATAAGCAGCGCAGCTTCTGAAGCCTTGGGGGTCGACGGCAATAGTAATTTCAACTGCAAAATTGCCTATTAATTTATTGAGGAATTTGTAACTATTTTGAAAATCTATATCCCCTTAAAAAATCATTAACGTCCATCTTCTTTTTTCCTTCAAGTTGCAGAGAAGTAACATTTATGTAACCGTTTTTACAAGCGAATTTTAAAAAGGTTTTTTCATCTGTTTCATAAGTTCCAGGTAAAACACCTGCTATATCCGAAAGTTTTTGGGCACTAAATATTTTAAGGGTCTTGCCATTAAATGAAGTGTAAGCAGCAGGGTAGGGCGATAAACCACGGATTAGATTGTAAACTTCATTTACACCTTTATTCCAATCAATTTTGCCAGTTTCGGTATATAATTTAGGGGCATGTCTAATTTCTTCCTTAATATTTTCTTGTGGTATTTCTGTTAGTTGGTCATCTGCTAATAAAGTAATTGTTTTAACTAATAAGTGTGCGCCAACTTCTTTTAATTTATCATGTAACGTTCCCGCAGTGTCATTTTCTTCAATTTCTATTTTATTAGATAATAAAATATTGCCGGTATCAATTTCTTGTTTTAATTTGAATGTGGTTACACCTGTAAATTTTTCTCCATTAATTACAGCCCAATTTATGGGTGCTGCACCTTTGTATTGAGGCAATAAAGATCCATGAACATTAATAGTTCCCATCGGCGGCATATTCCATACAACTTCCGGTAACATTCTAAATGCAACTACTGCCTGTACATCAGCATTCAATGCTTTCAATTCCGCAATAAAATCAGGGTTCTTTAATTTTTCTGGTTGTAATACGTGTAAATTATTTTCTACTGCATATTTTTTTACAGCACTTTGTTGTAGTTGTAACCCACGCCCCGCCTGCTTATCTGGCGCAGTAATTACACCAACAATGTTGCATCCTGCTTTTACTAAAGCATCTAAACTTGCAACAGCAAATTCAGGGGTACCCATAAAAATAATGCGTAATTTCTTGTAATTTTCCGTCATGGTATAAAGGTAGTCACCAAAATTTTATTCGAAATACATTAGCCAATTATTCAAAATCTTTATACAACAAATATTTTTTTCTTGTTGTCTTAAATTTCAATAAATCCTTTTCCCAGGTTTTTCTAATGTCTTTTTCACAAGTACCTTTTTTAATTTGGCTCATTAAAACATCGTTGCCTGCAAGTTTATTAAAGAAATTATTTGTAAGAAAAAAGGTATCCTTGCCTGGAAATAATTTGTATGCTTCTATTAAATATTTTAATTGAATGCGGTTGTTTACTTTTTTTAAAGTTTCATCTACAGTGCCCGATAAGTTCCAGCCATAGCAAACCTGGTTAAAACATTTACTGCTTTTTGCACCCTCATTTGCACTGGGCGTAAAAGAATATAGTTTTTTACTATAAGTTGGGTGTCCATAAATTTGAAACGGTTTATCAGTACCTCTGCCTTCGCTTAAAACGGTCCCTTCAAAAAAACAGGTGCTTGGGTACAAATAAATAGATTGCATTTCTTTTAAATTGGGTGAGGGGTTAACAGGCAAAGCATATTTAGTTGTGTGGTTGTAATTTTTACATTTTATTACCTGTACATGAAAAGGCGTATCAACAGATGGGTTTGTAGCAACGTTGGCTTTGTTTATTTCATTTGCTTTGGTAGACAATAGATTTTCTCCCGCAAGCATTAAAGTATATTCTCCCATTGTCATCCCATAAACGATGGGTATAGCCTGCATGCCTACAAAACTTTTAAATGCTGGGTTTAGTACAGGTCCATCAACATAAAATCCATTGGGGTTGGGTCTGTCCAGCACCAACAACGGTTTGTGGTTTTCTAAGCAAGCTTCTAACACATATTCTAAAGATGAGATGAAGGTATAAAAACGTACCCCCACATCTTGTATATCAAATACAACTACATCAATATTCTTTAAATCATCTGCCGTGGGTTTTTTGTGATTGCCGTATAAACTGATTACGGGTAATCCAGATTTTTTATCAATGCCGTCTACAACGTGCTCGCCTGCGTCAGCTGTTCCTCTAAAGCCATGCTCTGGACCAAATATCTTTATAACAATCACACCTCTTTTTACTAACGTATCTACTAGGTGTGCATTTGCAACTGTGCTTGTTTGGTTGGCAAAAACGGCTACTCTTTTTCCCAATAATAGTGGTAAATATGTTTCCATTCTTTCAGCCCCGGTTATAACCCCGTTTGATGGTTTTTGTGCCGCAGCATTTAAAGTAATACTAGCTAAAAAAGAAAAAAATAATATGTTTAGTTTCATAATATCAAAGTTGGGTTATATTTTTAAATGAAGGCAAGTTCATATTAATTATCTTGCGCAATCTTAGAATTTAACATTAAAAATAAAAATTATGGCAGAGGTTAAAAGCGGTGATGTTGTAAAAGTACATTACACTGGCAAGCTTACAAATGGTGAGCAATTCGATTCTTCTATTGGTCGTGAACCATTGGAGTTTACAGTAGGTGCTGGGCAAATGATTGCAGGCTTTGACGCAGCTTTACCCGGAATGAATGTTGGCGATAAGAAAACGATTAACATTACAGCAAAAGATGGGTATGGGGAAACCGACGAAACGGCTATTATCGAATTCCCTAAAGAGAATGTTCCGGCTGATATGAAATTAGAAATTGGCCAGCAACTTACACTTAGTAATGAGCAGGGTCAGCCTTTTCCGGTTGTTGTGAAAGAAGTAAAAGATGATTTAGTAATATTAGATGCCAACCATTTTTTAGCTGGTAAAGAATTAATATTTGATATAGAATTAATTTCAATTGGCGAGTAAAATTTTACCGCTAAGTCGCTAGGGCGCAAAATAATTTTAAAGCAGCCTTAAAAGCTGCTTTTTTGTTTACAGAAAAAAAGTAAAAATTGATAGGTGTTTTTTTATATTTATTAAATTAAAAAAGAATATGCTCACTGCCTTTGCGTTTTGCAGTAAAAAGCTAGGTGAAAAAATTCTTTTGCGTCTTTTCGTCATTGCAGTTATTTTCCTAATCGCTAAATTTACACTCTTAATAAAACTATAATGATTGCAATAAATAAAGATGCGTTAATAGAAAGATTTATGCGGTATGTGCAGGTAGATACTCAAAGCGATCCCGAGAGTAACAGCTTTCCCACAACTGAAAAACAAAAAGATTTAAGTAGAATACTGGCGGTCGAATTAAAAACTATGGGGCTGTCAAATGTAGAGCTCGATGAGTTTGGTTATGTATATGCAACTATTCCCGGCAACAGCGAAAAAGTACATGTTGCTGCAATTTGTTTTTGCAGCCATGTAGATACAGCGCCGGATTGCAGCGGAAAAAATGTAAAACCCATCTTGCATAAAAATTACAATGGTGAAGATATTATTTTGCCTGATGATGCCACACAAATTTTAAATACAACAAAATCCCCTTATTTAAAATCGCAGATTGGTGGCGATGTTATTACTGCAAGTGGTAATACATTATTAGGAAGCGATGATAAAGCCGGCGTATCAATTATTATGCAGTCTGCTCAATATTTAATGGATAATCCTTCG
>JBBRPX010000184.1:0-7496 GCA_038227505.1 Chitinophagales bacterium | reverse complement strand
GCCATCATTTATTTTATATCTGCTTGCAGCAATATTAATTCTCGGTCACTTTCTTTTTGGGCCGATGAGGTTAATTCAATCCCACATGGAAGCCGGCGATATGGAAGCTGCAACCAAAGTTGTTGATTCAATTATATTTCCTCAGTTGCTAATTAAACCAATGCGTTCTGTTTATTACACCATTAAAGGAAACCTTGCAATGGTTTCGCAGGACTTTGATACTGCAGAAAAACACATGAAAAAAAGCCTTGAACTAGGCGGCGGTGCATTAACCAAACAGGCGGAAGGTCCTAATAAATTACAGCTTGGTATGTTGTGCATACAAAAAGGAAAAGTAAAAGAAGGAGAAGCGTACATACGTGCAGCAATTCGTGCAGGTTTGCCAGATAGCGAAAACAATGCAGCAGCCTATTTACAGCTTTGTTCTATTATGATGAATAAAAGGGAATTCCGTTCAGCCAAAGAATATTTTAAAAAGGCAAAAAGTTTTAAAGCTACAACACCTCAAATTGTAGATCAAATAAAGCAAATAGAAAAATACATTACAAGAATGCCGGGCTAGAAACTTGTTTGGTAAAAGGTAAGAGCAGTTTTATATCTCGTTACTTTATCAAAAAAACCTGCGCTCTCGCATTCAGTAAGATTTGTTCGTAATTTTTGCCGGTGTTAATTGGCCGCCTATTGCCGAATTTTTCAACAGTTGTAATTCTTTTTTGCGCAATATTGCGTGACAAAAAATATTGCTTTACCATAAATGCACGGTCTGCCGAAAGTGCATCACACACTATATTTACGCCTTCTGTTTTATATGCGTGTCCTTCAATCTTTAAACTGTACAAAGGATTTTCCTGTAAAATTTTTACTACATTGTTTAAAGCTGAATATGATTTCGATGCCAGCCATGCTCCTTTTAGTTCAAAAGGAATCATGATCGCACCTGTGTCAGGGCAACCTACTTTTTCTGCATAACCAAATAGATCTACACATACATCTGTTGAATCGGGAATACCATCTTCATCCCTGTCATAAATAATGGGCGGCGGCGGTGGGGGATAATTTAGAATAAGTTCAACCCGGGTAATTTGAGAGTGTCCATTTTTATCAACGTCGCTGTTACCAGATTTGGTGGCACCCATGCCTTTTATCAACAACAACCGATCTTCGTTTACTCCGCGGCCAAGGATAAAATCTCTTACGAATAAAGCTCTGTCAAGCGCCAGGTATTTGTTAACGCTGTCATTGCCCTCTTCAAAATGAGAATAACCAAAAACAGAAAGTGTGATGCCCTTGTTTTTATAAAGTAAACTTATCGCACTATCTATCACCATAAAAGTGTGTGGAACATTTAGCGCAGATTGTCGGTATTCAAAAGGGATAATTATCAGCCCGGAATCGGTAGGAGGTCTTTGTGATATATTTAATTGAGAAGGCGCCTTGCCAATTCTTACAGCAACAGCTTGACCTTTAAGTTGGATCAAAATAAATGATGACAATAAAAGTATTAATAAGTTTTTCATAAATGCTGTTGTCAATCAACGCTGCTTAACTACAATATTATTGACGATAAAAACACAATGCTTGTTCAGGTATGTTATAATTATGGCAAAAATTGCAGGCAGCAATGCTTTCTTCGTAGTTCATCTTCACACAATTAAAATAGTGATAATACAATTTCAAACATATTGTGGTAAAAATGAAGAATTGTGGCACCCTTTACAAAAAACGCCCCAAAAATTTAAAACAGGAATATATTTTTTGTCAAGTATAGTATTTAGTTCATTAAAATAAGTTTGCAACGTAAAAACACAAAAGATTTTGATGGCGAAATAAGTAAGAATTTAAAATTAGTGAACTTTGTAAGTTTACTTTGCATTCAATATCAAAATGAATAACCACATTCTTAAAATTGCTTACGATCCTATTTACGCACACCCTTTACCGGAGGGTCATCGCTTTCCGATGCTTAAATATGAACTAATACCCGGTCAGTTGTTGTATGAAGGTACAATTACAGAAGAAAATATTTTTGCGCCACAACCTTGCTCAAGAGAAACGATTTTGCTTACGCATGATGAGGCCTATCTTGATAAATTAATGAACCAGCAATTATCTGCCAGAGAGCAGCGGGTTATTGGGTTTCCCCAATCGCCTGCACTTACTCAAAGAGAATTAATAATTGCGCAGGGTACCATTGACTGTTGCAGTTATGCCATGCAAAACGGTGTAGCAATGAACATAGCCGGCGGTACCCACCATGCTTTTGCTGAACGAGGCGAAGGATTTTGTATGTTGAATGATCAGGCAATTGCAGCTAATTATTTACTCAAAAATAATCTTGCAAAAAAGATATTGATCATTGATTTAGATGTGCACCAGGGCAACGGTACAGCAAAATTATTTGAATATGAAAACCGTGTGTTCACATTCAGCATGCATGGCAAAAACAACTATCCATTTCGCAAAGAAAAAAGTGATGTTGATGTTGAATTGCCTGATGGTACAAATGATGAAACGTATTTGAAATTATTAACGGAGGCGCTTCCAAATATTATAGAAAATGTACAGCCGGATATAGCATTTTATTTATCTGGTGTTGATGTTTTAGAGACTGATAAATTCGGTAAACTAAAAGTAACCATCCAGGGTTGCAAACAAAGAGACGAGTTTGTTTTTACCCGGTTAAAGAAAAATAATATCCCTTGCGTAGTGAGTATGGGCGGTGGTTACAGTGCAGATGTAAAAATAATTACGGAAGCACATTGTAATACATTTAGAGTTGCAAAGGATTTGTATGGTTTATAAGTTTAACGGGGCTTCTAAGTATGAAAGCCTACCTTACCCGAATGGATGAAAGTTACAACCGCTTTGATGTATTGATAGATACTTACCTTGATAATAAAATAGGAATCGATGTTAATTTTTTAACAAAAGAATTAGCTGCAGGTTTACAACAAAATATTGTGCAGTTACAAAAAGATGATATGATGTTCGTTGCCGGAGTTGGCAACGAAAAAGTTATGGATACCAAACAACAAATGCGGGGTGATAAAATTTACTGGATGGATAAAAGCCATGACAATATTTTTGAACAGGAATTTCTTAACCATGTAGAAAACTTTATCGAAAGATTAAACAGCACCTGCTACACGGGCATAAATGATTACGAATTTCATTATGCAGTTTATGGCGAAGGCAATGGTTACAAACGCCATAAAGACCAGTTTAGAAACGACAGCAACAGAAAGTTTTCCCTCATTAATTACTTAAATGTTGATTGGTTGCAAAAAGATGGGGGACAGTTATTGGTTTACAACAATGACGAAATACAAAGCATACAGCCGGAATCTCAAACAGCGGTGTTTTTTAAAAGTGATGAGATAGAGCACGAGGTTACCACAGCAAACCGCAGCAGAATGAGTATTTCAGGCTGGTTAAAGCAGGTATAAAGCAGCAGCCTAATATTTAAAAACTATCTTCGCAGATAATTTTTACAAATGACTTTCGAAGACCTTAATTTAAACAACGCCTTACAATCAGCCCTTGCCGACCTTGGCTACACTAACCCAACTGCTATTCAGCAAAAGGTATTTCCTGTAGCTATGAGTGGAAGAGATGTGTGTGGTATTGCACAAACAGGTACCGGTAAAACTTTCGCTTATCTACTTCCTTGCCTAAAACAATGGAAATTCAGTAAAGAAAAAACGCCCCAAATATTAATTGTTGTACCTACAAGAGAGCTTGTGGCGCAGGTGGTGGAAACTGTAAAAGAATTAACTACTTATATGAGTGTTGTGGTAGTGGGTGTTTACGGTGGTGTAAATATAAATACACAGGCCGCAGAAGTACATAAAGGTGTAGATGTTTTGGTAGCTACACCTGGTAGGTTATATGATCTCTGCATGAATGGAGCTGTAAAAACAAAAGTAATTAAAAAATTGATTATTGATGAGGTAGATGAAATGCTTAATCTTGGTTTTAGAACACAGTTAAAAAACATACTCGACCTATTACCTCCAAAGCGACAGAACCTCATGTTTTCCGCCACCATTACGCCTGATGTTGAATTGCTGATGAATACTTACTTTGAAGACCCTGAAAGAGTGGAAGCAGCACCAACGGGAACGCCGCTGGAAAATATTGAACAAAGTGTATTTGCAGTTCCAAATTTTTATACCAAAGTAAACCTGCTGCACTTATTGCTTACAGAAGATGCGAGCATGACCAAGGTATTGGTATTTGCGGCTACTAAAAAACTGGCAGATGAACTGTACGAACAGTTGGAGCCTAAGTTTCCAGGCACTGTAGGCGTAATACATTCAAACAAAGAACAGAACCACCGTTTTAATACCGTAAAACAGTTTCAGGAAGGCAACTACCGTTTTATTATTGCAACTGATATTGTTGCACGTGGTATCGACATATCGGAAGTTACGCATGTAATAAATTTTGATACGCCGGACGTACCCGAAAATTATATTCATAGAATTGGCAGAACCGGTCGTGCCGATAAAAAAGGTATTGCCATTACTTTTTTTACGGAGAAGGAAAAACCGTTACTGGAAATCATTGAAACGCTGATGCATTATACGGTTCCGGTTACTCCGTTACCTGAGCATTTAGTAATATCAGAAGTTTTAACCGAAGATGAAATACCAAAAGTATTTATGAAAACCTACCAGGTTAGGCTTCCAAAAAAAGAAGAAGTTGGTCCTGCGTTTCATGAAAAATCTGCAAAAAACAGCAAGGTAAATTTTGTGGTAAGAAGAAAAGACAGAATGATGAAAAAATACGGTAAGCCATTAACGAGAGGGCAGAAGAAAAAGAAATAGAAAATACGAGTCGGAATTTATTAAGTCAACATCTATCACCTCAAAACAAAACGTACATAAGATTCTATGTATCATAAAAGATTTTTTTTAGCCTTTTCTATATTTATTGCTGTTGTAATTCTATTAGCATGTACCAGTTGTGCATTTAAAAGCATCAACCGCAGTAAAAACATTACGTACTTGCCTGCTGACAATATTGCCAACAAACCTGAACAAAAACTAAATGTATTTGCCCCTAAAAAAAGTGCACAGTTAAAAGATGTTTTAATTTTTATTTATGGGGGAAGCTGGAACTCAGGCAGAAAAGAACTGTATAGTTTTTTTGGAACCCGATGGGCTAGAAAAGATGTTGTTACGGTAATTGTTGATTACCCAAAAAGCCCGAAAGCTGGTTACGATGAAATGGCTATTGATGTAGCAACTTCGGTAAAATGGGTAAAGGAAAATATTTCAACATACGGCGGCGACCCTAATAAAATATTTATTTCAGGTCATTCTGCAGGTGGACATTTGGCTGCGTTGGTTGGTATTAAAAAAGAATATTTTGATCGTGTGGGAATTGCAAATCTCCTAAAAGGAATTATTTTAATTGATGCAGCCGGACTCGATATGTATGGCTATTTAAAGACCGAAGGTTTTGAACCGGGCAATACCTATTTAAATACATTTTCTAACGATCCAAAAATATGGAAAGAAGCATCGCCTTTATATTTTCTGCACAAAGAGATGCCGCCTATGCTCATTTACCGTGGTGGCAAAACTTACCCTTCCATTGAAGTAAGCAATGAAAAATTTGTAACTGCATTAAAAGCTTTTGTGCCCAATCCTGATTATAAAATCCTTGCCGGCAAAAAACATGTGCCTATGATTGCACAGTTTTTTAATACTGGTAATTTGAGATACAAGGAAATGAAAACGTTTATGGAAAATGTGAAATAATTAGTTTACAAAATCATTTTTTTCCAAAAACCCGCTCGCCATTTACCCATGTTTCTAAAACTTTTGTACCAAGTATTTTTGTTTTATCGCAATTCATTAAATCAGTATCCAGCATTATAAAATCTGCGGCCTTACCCACCTCTAAACTTCCTTTTTCTTTTTCTTCAAATGCTGCTTTTGCTGCCCAGATGGTCATGCCATAAATAGCTTCTTTTCTGGTTAATGCATTTTCCATTTGAAATCCATTTGCCGGAAAACCGTTACTGTCCTGCCTTGCAACGGCTGCAAAAAATGTTTTTATAGGCTCAATATATTCTACCGGAAAATCAGTACCAAGCGGCATCCAGCCATTTGTCTGTAATAATTGTTTGTACGCATAAGACGTTTTTATGCGCTCTGCACCAACTCTGTCGCCAGCCCAGTACATATCGCTCGTGGCATGTGTGGGTTGCACAGAAGGAATAATATTGTAGTCAGCAAAATAGTGAAAGTCGGCAGGATCCATTACCTGTGCATGTTCAATCCGCCAGCGTTTATCATTCTTTCCTTTTAGCACATCAGCATATATTTTTAAAATTTGTCTGTTGCCACTATCACCAATGGCATGTGTACACATTTGTAAATTACTTGACGCAAATAGTTGTGCAGCTTTTTCAAAATGTGCTTTATTGTTTAATAAGAAACCTGTCCATCCTTTTTTATCTGAATAATCTTTCAACAAACAAGCACCCCTGCTACCCAAAGCGCCATCTGCATAAAATTTAAAACCACCGACGGTAAAACGATCTGTTTTCAGCGGGCCGCTTTTTATCCATTTATCGTAGTAGGTAGTGTCGTCAGAAAGCAAGGCAAAAATTTTCATTTTTAGTCCGCCGTTTTTTTGTGCATTCGTTACCAGATCTACGGTATGCTCGCTTATGCCACAATCATGTACGCCCGTAAGCCCTGCAGCAAAACAATAATTCTGTGCATCGTTAAAATATTTTTGTGCAAGCGTATCATTTATTTGAGGTACTTTTCTTTCTGCAAAATGCATGGCATTATCCACCAAAATACCGGTAAGTTTTCCGTTCTTTAATTCCACCTCGCCACCATTAATTTTTGTTGCAGCAGTAATACCTGCAAGGTCAAGTGCTTTTTGGTTTAGCAAAGCTGCGTGGCCATCAACACGTTTTAAAAAAACGGGTCTGTTGGGGAATAAACTATCAAATATTTCTTTGGTTGGAAAATCCTTTACAATCCAGTCATTTTGGTCCCAGCCACGTCCATAAATCCATTCCATCGGCGCATGTTCACTATATGTTTTCATTTTATCTACGATCTCTGCAAATGAAGTCGTTCCTACTAAATTACACTTCCACATGTCGGTTGCATAGCCGGTAAAGTGGCAATGCGCATCTATAAATCCCGGAAAAATTGTTTTGCCTGTAGCATCGGTTGTCGAATCAGAAGTATATTTTTTCATGATCTCTTCATCTGTTCCGGTAGCTATAATTTTTCCGTTGTTGATGGCCATTGCCTGCGCCTGAGAAAAGCTGGAATCTGCTGTATAAATAGTTGCATGCTGTACAATAAGTGATACATTTTGTTTGTTATTACATGCCGAAAAAAAGAATAACAAGCAAAAACTAATAAATAGAATGGTAAGGTTTTTCATGCTCAAAAATAAGTATTTATTTTAAAAACAATTTGTTAGGTTCCATAAACTACTTATTCCGATTTTTCTTT
>JBBRPX010000183.1:0-7510 GCA_038227505.1 Chitinophagales bacterium | reverse complement strand
CACCGAAAGCCAACGATTTAAATGGAATTAATCCCTGATCGTGATATAACGCCAATACACAGTCAAATTTTCCGTAGCTCCCTCTGGCAAAAAAAGCATCAGCACTGTAAGGTCCAAAACAAAAAATTCCTTTTTTATTGGCTTCTTCAAGGGCAGGTTTAATAATCTCAATTTCTTCTTTTCCTACAAGCCCATCATCTCCCGTATGCGGGTTTAAGCCAAGTACAGCAATTTTTGGTTTATTTATTCCAAAATCTTTTTTAAGAGAATCATTTATAATTTTAAGCTTGCTTAAAATGTTTTCCTTCGTAATAAACTGTGCAACATCCTTAATAGCTACATGCTCAGTAAGCAATGCCACTTTCATATTATCTGCCACCATCATCATCGCTACATCTTTTACTTCAAAAAGATTTTTTAAGTAGGGTGTGTGCCCTGTATAATTGAAAGCCTCGCTCTGTATATTTTTTTTATGAATGGGCGCAGTAACAAGTCCATCAATCATATTTTCTTTTAGTGCGCCTGCAGCAGTTGTAAGGCTTAGCAATGCATACTTGCCTCCTGTTTCATTTAAGTCGCCTGGTGTAACTGTTACATCTTCCTCCCAGCAATTATATACGTTCACTTGCTTGGTATTAATGCGGCTCGAGTCTTTAGCAATATTGAAAGTAATATTGTTTTCGGGTAGTGTTTTCCTATAGAAATTTAAAACTTTATTATTTGCAAATACAACAGGTGTGCAGATGTCAAGCATGCGGCTGTCACTCAATGTTTTTACAATAATCTCGGGCCCTATGCCATTTATGTCTCCACAACTAATTCCTATTATCGGTTTAAATTCGTTAGTGATCATAATTAAGTTAAATACGTATTTATACTACTTTTTTATTTCTAGAAGAGGGTAAACACTATTTTATAATAATATTTCTAAATAAAATTGATATTAGAAGAACTTCGACACAATAATTAGCTGTTAAGTGCGTATTTACTTCGTTAATGATGAAGAGGTATATCAAATATTTATTCCTCGTTCTTTACAATTAAATCAAATCAAAATTATGCGTATTTTTTCTTTATTAATTGCTTTTTGTTTTAGTTCAATTCTAAGCAATGCCCAAGGCACTTCTGGTTTTAGTGGAACAGGTGCAAATATTAACGTAGATAATTACCAGATTTATTGGAGGATAAACCCTGATAGTGCATTAGGTATAACTGGTACAGTAAAAATAAAATTTAAAACCACTGTTGCTAGTGTTAATTCAATAACATTTGATCTTCGTAAAAAAGTAACAAGCCCCACAGCTTCCGGTTTTACAATAAACAGTATTATATGGAATGGTGCAGCTTTAACAACAACACCACAACCCAATGCTTCAAATATAGTTAGTGTACCTGTAAATATTCCTGTACAGGGCACAAGAGATTCTTTAATTATTTCTTACAGTGGAATCCCTCCAATAGCTAGCGGTCAGGCAGCCGGTTATAATTTGGGGACTGATCCATCCGTTACTGCGGCAGAGTCAGCATCCCCTACAAGCGGTAAAACAAATTTTCCTCTTTCAACTGGCTCGGGCAAAATGGTAAACACATTATCAGAATCTTATGAGGATAGAGATTGGTGGCCTTGTAAAGCGGACATGCAGGATAAGGCAGATACAATAGATATTACTGTTAATGTGCCTTGGCAAAAAACTTCTTTAACTGACACTTTTTGGGTAGCAAGTAATGGTACCTTAGTGGATTCTACCATTGATGCCGTTTCAAAATCAAGAACTTTTAAATATATCAATAGATATCCAATGACAAGTTACCTTGTATGTGTTGGAGTGGCAAGGTATAACCGCTACTATCGTGGAACGGTAAATATTGGTGGCAACAACGTACCTGTGGTTTATTATTTATACTTCGGTAAAACGGATTATGTACCAATTCTAGCGGCAATGGATAAAGCCACCGAAGCATTAACGTTATTTAGTAACAGGTTTGGTAATTATGGTTTCACCGATCCTTTAAAAGGAGGCAAACATGGTTTTTATGAAGGCTTAAGCCCTGGCGGTGGTATGGAGCACCAAACATTTTCTGCAATTGGTACTGAATCATTAACCAATGTTTCGATATTAATTCATGAACTAATGCACCAGTGGTTTGGTGATAAGGTAAGTTTTTCTACCTGGAATGATTTATGGCTTGCCGAAGGTTTTGCAGAATATGCACCCTCATTAGCTGCGGAAACTATTACCGGAACAGGTTATACAGCATATAATTTTTTAAATAACATAAAATCAAATGCCTTAGCAGAACGAGCTCCTGCTCGTATACCTGCATCAGGTATTGTGTCTTCTAACACAATATGGTCGGGAGGGAATACGCCCACAGGTTACGGAAGCAGTGTATACAACAGGGGCGCAATGGTACTTTCTATGTTGCGAAGACTTAGTGGAGATACAAAATATTTTAACATTTTAAAAGACTACCAAACAGCTGCAACATTGCAATACAAATCTGCAACAACAGATACCCTTAAAAAAAGATTTGCCGATACCTTAGGATTAAACCTTGACAAGTTTTTCTTTGAAAATGTCGATTCATCAGGATATCCCAATTACAATATTGGATATCAATATTATGGTCCAGGTAATAAATCTCTTGCCTTACGGATTATATCACAAACAAGGACATTAAGCGGTGCTGCCCCAGATGTAACTGTAGCTAAATATTTTAATAATCCGGTTGTAATACATTTAAAAGGCGCTTCAGCTGGTAATGATACAACTATTGTATTTTATGATAGGGGCACTGTAAGCGGAACAAGTGTAATGTCAAAAGCAGGTAATGGCGTTGATCCAACGAGTGCGAATACTCTTTATTATAATTTATCATTTACCCCCAATTCGATTGTTTTTGATGACAGTGCTAGAACAATGAGTACAGGTTCAATGAGCCTACAAACAGTACTTGATCTTAAAATACTGTATTTTAATGTAAAACAACATTCCACTTACAACGAAACGTCACTCACATTAGATGATAATTCCATTAACTCACCAATAATTTTAGAACGCTCTGCTAACGGTATTAATTTTGAAAATATTGGTATCATGTTGTTACAAGGGAGCGCCAGTGTATCTAAAAAATATTTGTTTAATGATATCCAACCTTTGGAAACCGATAACTATTACAGAGCTAAATATAAAAATTTAGATGGAGTTTATTTGTATTCAAAAATTGTAAAAGTTAGATCGGTTAAATCGTCTTCATTCAGCATAGTTAACAATCCGGTGCAGGATATCTTACAAATAAGAACTTCTGATGCTCTCGGAAAAGATATTACATTTATAATTTATGATGCAGCCGGACGACAAATTAAAAGTAGTATTGTAACCAACGCTACATCAATTTCTGAAATATCTGTCGCAGGATTGCATGCGGGAGTTTACATATTGAAAATTTTAACAGCAAATGGCGCAGCACAAAATTTAAAATTTCTTATTAAATAAAATAAGATCAATTTTTAAATGCCTCTTCTCCTGAAAAAGAAGGGGCTTTTTTATTGTACTTTTGTGGCATGTACAGGTTAAAGAAATCGCTCGGGCAACACTTTTTAAAGGATGAGTTGGTTATCAAAAAAATATTGGATGCATTGCACGAGAATGCCTTTAAAAATTTATTAGAAGTAGGTCCGGGTGGTGGAGCGCTTACCAAAGAATTAATAAAAATTGAAAATATAGATTTTAAGGCAGTTGAATTGGATGATGAAAAAGTGCCTCTTTTAAAAAAATGGTACCCTGTTTTACAAGATAAAATTATCCACCAAGATTTTTTAACGATCGAGAAACCTTTTGAAGAAAAATTTACCATCATTGGCAATTTTCCCTACAATATTTCAACAGAAATTTTATTTAAAATATTAGACTGGAAAGATGAAGTGCCGGTGGTGATTGGTATGTTTCAAAAAGAAGTTGCCCAAAGAGTTGCTGCCAGGCCAGGTAATAAAATATACGGCGTTACCAGTGCACTTCTACAACCTTTTTACGATATTGAATATTTGTTTGATGTGCCACCGGAAAGCTTCACACCTCCACCAAAAGTTATGAGTGGTGTTATTAGGCTTACAAGAAAATTAGAACCCTTGGTTGTAAAATCAGAAAGAGCTTACAAAGTATTGGTTAAAACAGCTTTTCAGCAAAGGCGTAAAACATTGCGCAATGCTGTAAAATCTTTGTTTACGCAGGAAGAATTAAAAGATGAATTATTCAATAAGCGAGCCGAAGTTTTAAGTATTGAAGACTTTGCAGCACTTACGTTTAGAATGATATAAAAATTGTATTTAGAAAAAGTTACAGAAATGAACCAACCCACAGAAACCAAAGTAAGACTTGTTACCGCCGCTGCATTGTTTGATGGACACGATGCTGCTATTAATATTATGCGCAGAATTTTGCAAAGCAAAGGTGCAGAAATTATACACCTTGGTCACAACCGGAGTGTGGCAGATATTGTAGAATGTGCCATTGAAGAAGATGTGCAAGGCATAGCCATTACCAGTTACCAGGGAGGCCATGTGGAGTTCTTTAAATACATGAAAGACCTATTGGTAGAAAATGGTTGCGGACATATAAAAATATTTGGCGGTGGCGGTGGCACTATTCTACCAAGCGAAATTGAGGAATTGCATAACTACGGAATCACAAGAATATACAGCCCCGATGATGGACGCAGAATGGGTTTGGAAGGAATGATACAGGATGTAATTGACAAAAGTAAAGCCACAGCCCCCCCGCCCCTCAAAGGGTGGATAAATGCAGGTCCCAACGCAGATGGAAAGTATGCTTTAGAAGAGTGGAAAGACATTATCTCAATTGCCAAAGCAATAACTTCTGCAGAAAATGGAGAGAGTCCACAGCTTGAAAAAATAAAATCACCTCAAATTATTGGTGACCAAATCCCCCCTTCGGGGGGAGGGGGGGCTGTGGGCTGTGTACTCGGCATTACCGGTACTGGTGGAGCAGGAAAATCTTCCGTAACAGATGAAATAGTACGTCGTTTTTTAAATAATTATACGGATAAAACCATCGCAGTAATTTCTGTTGATCCAAGCAAAAAGAAAACAGGTGGTGCTTTATTGGGCGATAGAATAAGAATGAATTCCATTTCATCACCACGTGCTTACATGCGTAGCCTTGCCACTAGGGAAAGTGATAAAGCATTAAGCCAATATGTAACAGAAGCTTTACAAATTTGTAAAAATGCAGGCTTCGATTTAATCATTTTAGAAAGTGCCGGTGTGGGCCAGAGTGATGCATCTATTTTAGAGCATTGCGATGTGAGCATGTATGTAATGACGCCGGAATATGGCGCACCATCGCAGCTGGAAAAAATAAATATGCTGGACTATGCAGATGTAATTTGTCTGAATAAATTTGATAAGGCGGGTGCATTAGATGCATTACATGATGTGCGCAAACAATACAAGCGAAATTACGGATTGTGGGATGCTAAAGATGAAGAACTTCCTGTTGTAGGAACCATTGCTGCACAGTTTAACGATGCAGGGGTAAATACCTTATTTGATAAACTGATAAAAGTTATTGCCGCAAAAACCGGGAATGATTTTGGCTCACACGAGGCTTTTGCAAAAAGTGGTGGCATGGATGGTTCAATTATTCCACCTAAAAGAGTAAGATATCTGGCAGAAATTTCTGAAACCATTGCGGAGTATGATTTGTGGGCTAAAGAGCAAAGTGCTTTGGCAACACAACTTTATCAAATAGAAGGCGTTTTAAAAACTGTAACAAATGAGGATACGCTAACCGAACTGAATAAAATAAAAGCCAATATAGAAGAAAGCTTAACACCATCAAACAAAAAATTACTTACCAACTGGTCCACCGTTTTAGAAAGTTACAAACAGGAATTTTATCAATTTAAAGTAAGAGATAAAGTAATAAAACAACCGCTTACTTTTTCAAGTTTATCAGGTACCAAAATCGCAAAAGTCATTTTGCCAAAGTACAAAGATTGGGGCGATATTCTTACATGGCAGCTACAGGAAAACGTGCCTGGCGAATTTCCCTTTACTGCAGGCGTGTTTCCATTAAAGAGAGAAGGCGAAGACCCAACAAGAATGTTTGCCGGCGAAGGGGGACCTGAAAGAACCAACAGGCGTTTCCATTATGTGAGCGTAGGGCAGCCTGCAAAGCGCCTCAGCACTGCATTTGACAGTGTTACGTTGTATGGCGAAGACCCTGCGCACCGCCCGGATATTTATGGAAAAGTTGGTAACAGCGGTGTGAGTATTGCAACGGTTGACGATGCAAAAAAACTCTACAGCGGTTTTGATTTGTGCGATCCCAAAACTTCTGTGAGCATGACCATCAATGGTCCGGCACCAATGCTGTTGGCATTTTTTATGAATGCTGCCATTGACCAGATGTGCGAAAAATACATCATCGAAAATAATTTAAGAGAAGAAGTAAATAAAATCATTGAGGCAAAATATGATATTGAAACGCTTCCAAAATATATAGGCATAGATGGCAAACCCGTTCACCATACATCACTTCCAAAAACATTAAATTCTTTGCAGGTAGTAAACAGCGCAAATAATTTGCAGGGTGCAAAAGTCCTCTCCTTCGGAGAGGATTTAGGTGAGGTAAAAAGCAATGGTTTACCGGACGGTAATGATGGACTCGGTCTACGATTATTAGGCTTGTCCGGCTCAGACGTTTTACCTGCTGATGTTTATGAAACTATAAAAGCAACAGCATTGTCATCAGTTCGTGGTACTGTGCAGGCAGATATTTTAAAAGAAGACCAGGCGCAAAATACCTGTATTTTTTCTACAGAGTTTGCCTTAAAATTAATGGGCGATGTGCAGGAATATTTTATTACAAACAAAATTCAAAATTTTTACAGTGTAAGTATTAGCGGCTATCATATTGCTGAAGCCGGCGCCAATCCTATAACACAGCTTGCATTTACTTTAAGCAACGGCTTTACCTATGTGGAATATTATTTAAGCCGTGGAATGAACATTGATGACTTTGCGCCAAACCTTTCTTTCTTTTTCAGCAATGGAATGGATCCTGAATATGCCGTGATTGGAAGGGTTGCCCGCCGCATTTGGGCAAAGGCCATGAAGTATAAATACAAAGGAAACGACCGTAGCCAGAAATTAAAATACCATATACAAACAAGTGGCAGAAGTTTGCATGCGCAGGAAATAGATTTCAATGATATCCGCACAACATTGCAGGCATTGTATGCCATTTATGATAATTGTAATTCGCTTCACACAAATGCATATGATGAAGCAATAACAACCCCTACCGAAGAAAGTGTGCGTCGTGCAATGGCCATTCAATTAATAATAAACAGGGAGTTGGGTACTGCTAAAAATGAAAATCCAAACCAGGGATCTTTCTTAATTGAAGAAATGACTGACCTCGTAGAACAGGCTGTGCTGGCGGAGTTTGAAAGAATTACAGAACGTGGCGGCGTGCTCGGTGCT
>JBBRPX010000182.1:0-7575 GCA_038227505.1 Chitinophagales bacterium | reverse complement strand
GGTTGTTTAAACAGCATGTAGCAACGGTTTACGCTTTCTCTTACGATCAAGATCCACTAGTAAAAACTTTTTACAATACAATTGCACACTTAACACTATCCATATAACAAAGCAAGGCAAAGCTTTTAAAGAATACGGCCTAATGATATGTGTGCGCACATATGGAGTAAAAATATCTGAATAGGAAAAGCAGGTTAATACCAGCGCAAAAATAAACAGCGCATTGTTTATTTTGGTGGGCTGTTGCATTAGGTACCAAACACATACCAAGGGGAATGCAATAATGTAAGTGGGAGATTCAGAACTTGTGTTAAATATAACAACGGCGATGCTTACAGAGCAAAGTATGTAAAGTTTAAAACGGAGATCTTTATAATAAGCAACATGCATAAATTGAAAAGCAAACATAACCGCGGCAGATAATAATACCCAAATTGTTCTAAACTGAGGTAGGTTAAAGATGCGCTTTATCATACCCATCACACTAATATCCTGCAGGTCGTTGTGTATGTCCATCCTAATATTTTTGGCTGCCTTTTCGGCAACAGCATTGTACCAGTCTACATAGGAATGTGTAGCAAAATAAGGTCCTGCAATTAGCATTGGTAATAAAAAGAAAACGCCTGACCATACTAGTGCCCAAATTATGAACGAACCCTTTTTCTCATTAAATAAAAAAAAAGCAAAACCAACAATCCCGTACAGTTTTATAAAAGTGGCAAGTAAAATAAAAAGCAGCGCCCATCCGTTTTTGCCTTTCTCGGCATGTACAAAGCCCAATATAAGCAAGGCGAGTATAAAAGGATTTATCTGGCTCCAGGCAGTATTGTTCAACATTTCGTTGCAGCTAAAAATCAGTACAGCATTTTGCCATTGTTTTTGAATAGGGAGTTTTCTTATAGCAAAATAAAGTATCCATGCGTTAAAAATACTCCATAAAATAAAACCAAGTTGCATAGGCAACAATGCAAAAGGCGCAATTACCACGCTGAATATTGGACCATATAAATTTACATCCGCATATTCTAAAGGGTATTCGTTGTAGAGGTTTAAGTGATGTATGCTGTGGTAAAATACGTTTCTAAAAATAATAAAATTATTAATGTGGTTGTCCTTTAACAGCGTGCGAATGATACTGAATACTGGCAGCCCAAACCAAAGTATAATGGCGAGGCTTCGGTTGTATAAAAAATCACCGGACAATATCCACTGCTTTGTTTGTTTTAAGCTTGTTGATACCTCCATTAAAACAGCGGTTTTATCTCGTTTATAATGTAGCGAGGTCTTTGTTTTGTTTGCATAAATATCTTACCCAAATACAATCCAATAATACCAAGCACTACCAATTGAACACCTCCAAAAAAAGCTATTGTAGCAATAGTTGATGCCCAACCTGAAATGGCTCTCCCCTCATACAAACTCAAAAGCACGTAAGGCAAATATAAAATTGATATAAACGAAGTAAAAAAACCTACATAAATAGCCATCGTGAGTGGCTTTGTGCTGAATGAAGTTATGTTGTGAAGCGCCAGTTTAACAAGCGCTTTTGTAGGATATTTTGTTTCACCGTTTAATCTTGCTTCTGCTCTATATGGGACAGCAAGTTGTTTAAAGCCAACCCATTTAATAAGCCCCCTAAAAAAAGGAGCATCTTCTTTCATTTCTCTTATTACTGCAAGTACTTTTTTATCTATCAATTTAAAATCTGCAATCCCGTTTTCCAGTTCAACATCTGCCAGTTTAGACATTATCCAATAAAACATTTTGGAACCTGCCTTAGAAAGGTTGGATGCATGCTCGTTGCTTTCTTCCCGGTAAGTATACACAACATCATTGCCCGTTTGCCAATGCTGTATAAGTATCGGTATCAGGGATGGCGGGTGTTGCATGTCTGCATCTATGGTAATTACTGCATCAGCATTTGCGGGTATATGTTGAAAACCCGCAAGCAATGCGGCTTCCTTTCCAAAGTTTTTTGAGAAACTAATATACCCAACCCGTGTATCTGTTGCTGCAAGTTTTTGTATTACGGCTAGTGTTCCATCTTTGCTTCCGTCATCAACAAAAAGTATTTTGTATTGGGCATTTACAACCTTTTCAAAAACTTTACTGACAGCATCGTTGATGGCCAATGCATTTTTTTCCTCATTATACAAAGGTATAAGTACAACAATCGTAAAAGGTTTGTTAGTACCTGCGTTCAAGGTGTATGTTTTGGTTTAATAATGATTGAATGAAGATATAATATTTTAATCAAAAATGGCCGCAGGTTCAGCACATACCCACCATCTTCTATATGAAGAATACTAAAGCCATCAACGAAAAATTACCACCCATGGGTAGTCCACTATCTCAATTAATATGTTTGCCAATAGTATTCTTTTACAATTTATGCCTTCATAAGTTTTCTCTATTCACAATCACTACAACACCTGCACAATTAAAAACTTTAAATAGTGTGTGTTTTCCTGCCCGCTAATTATTGGGTGATCTGCTGACTGTGCGTTAAAAACAACCTGCCGTATTCGCCTCTTTGCATCTTTTGCAGCCATAAGAATAATATCATAAAACAATGCAGGTTGTACCAAATTTGTACAACTCGATGTTACTAAAAAACCCCCCGGTTTTACAAGTTTAATACCTCTTAAATTAATTTCTTTGTAACCGGTAACAGCCTTATCAATACTGCTGCGGCTTTTTGCAAACGAAGGTGGGTCAAGCATTACAACATCCCAACGCTTTTCTTCTTTCGACATTGTTTTTAAAACATCAAATGCATTTACACACTTAAAAGTACATATATCTTCTAATCCATTTAGTGCTGCATTTTTATTGCACATATCAATGGCAGACTGCGAAATATCTAATCCTAACACAGACTTTGCACCGTAATGGGCTGCACTAATTTCAAAAGAACCGGTGTAGCAAAATGCACCAAGTACATCTGCATCTTTCACAATATTTCGAATGGCAAAGCGATTGTCCTGCTGGTCTAAAAAGTAACCTGTTTTTTGCCCGTTGGCAATATCAATGTGCATTTTAATGCCGGGTGTTTTATCATCAAAAGATTTTTCGTTGATGACGATGTCGGTATTGAATTCTGCGGAGAGAAAACCTTTGTGTTGCTGCATACCTTCCAATTCTCTTATGGGCACATCGTTGCGTTCGTAAATACCTTTTGGTGTAAACAATTCGTTCAATGCTTTTACGATAGATGGTTTCCAAACATCAATACCAAGGGCAAGTGTTTGTATCACAAAATAATCATTGAACTTATCTATAATGAGTTGCGGAATATCATCTGCCTCACCAAAAATTAGTCTGCAGTTTTCTGTGTAGCCAAGTTTTTGCCGGTAAGCCCAGGCGGCTTTTATTTTATTGTAGAAAAAAACATCGTTGATGGTTTCGTTTTTATCCCTTGTGAGCAAGCGCACACTTATCTGCGATTGTGGGTTGTAATATCCTCTGCCAATAAATACTTTATCGAAGGTGTAGACATCTACGATTTCTCCTGGTTTTGCTGCCGTGTCTTTTTCTTTACCGGTGTTTACTTCATTAGCAAATATCCATGGGTGGCCGTTTTCTACTCTCCGGCTTATATTTTTATTAAGTACAATACTTTTCATGGGGTAAAAATAACCTTTTGAGAATTAGTGCAGGTTTACACGATTTGCAAACAAGTGATTATTTTTAATTTGTAAAAAAGTATTAAATTGCCTTATCCTAAAAATGGTACAATCTTTATGGAAAAATTATTAAAACAGGTAAGGGAACTGGAAATGCATATTCCAGATTATGCAAGGTTGGAAACGACTGTTTCAACTGCAAATGTGGGCTGGCACATTGAACACAGTTTGATGGTTTTTGTAACCATTATTAATGCACTGGAAAATTCAGATCCGGCATTATACAAAGGAACATTTAGCATGAATAAATTTTTGGTTTATGCATTAAATAAAATACCAAGGGGCAGAGGTAAAGCGCCAAAAGTAGTACAGCCGGTGGGAGAAATGATACCTGAAAATGTATTGCCACAGGTGGAAAAAGCTGTCGCAAAAATAAAAACCTTGGAAAGCCTGCAAAAGCACCATCATTTTCCGCACCCTTATTTTGGAAGTTTAAACTTAAAAGAAACCATTAAGTTTTTAACCATCCACACAAAGCACCATCTTAACATTATTGATGATATTTTGAAGGTGAACAACAGATAGTTATTTATCCTTTTTAAGTGATTAGATAACATCAAATTTTTACAAAACAGATAGTCCGACTTTTAGGCTATCTATTTTTTCATTAGGGTATTAATTTTTTATTTTTTTTTTTGATAAACTAATAATTCATGTATCTTCCTCTTTCTTTAACTCTATAATCAAGACAAAACCTCGTCAAACCAAAGGTAGCCGCACAGATGCTGATGTTAGCCACAGCATTCGGAACACTATATTTACTATTACCACATTACCGCCTTCGTTGTAAAGTTTTAATAAGATTTTTTTAACCTTAAAACTTTAAAAATGAAATTTATAAAAACACTCATTATTTTATTTGTGTTGCCTTCCATTTTTGCCACCTGCAAAAAAGAAGACAGCCCTGCTACAAATAGCTTATATTTTAAATGTAAATTAAATGGGCAAGATTATGTACCAAGCAATTGTGCTAATTGTTTAAAAGCCCAAATTTTGAATGATACAATTTTTCTATTCAATGCAAATGTTGGTTTTGAATCCCTTGGAATTGGGCTTCACGATAGCTCAAAAGTAAAAGTTAAATCGTACATACTTGACGGGACAATAAATGGTTCTGCAGATTATGATAACAATCCTCAAGTTAATGACATTTATAAAACTGATCTAATTCATAAAGGTCAATTAAATATAACTGTTATCGATAAAACCAAGAAAATAATTGAGGCCACCTTTAGTTTTAATGCTTTTAATCCTATACAAAATGCTACTGTAAATATCACGGAAGGTAGTTTTCGCCTGAAATATTCTGATTACTAAAAACTAACAAAATCACACATTTCCGAGCGCTTATAATTCACCCCGGCTTACGCCCGACCTAATAGATAGTAAAATAGATACCAAATGAAATTCATAAAAAAGTCTTGAATAATATTATAAACGTTTGTATATTTTTCTTTAACTCTATGTTTAAAACAAAACCACGTCAAACCAAAGGTAACCGAACAGATGCTGATGTAAGCCACAGCATTCGTAACACTATATTTACGATTACTACATTGCCCCCATCCTTTTAATTTTTTAAAGATTATTTTAAGGTTTAAAAATTATACTTACAAAATCACTTGTTATTTTATTTTGGTTATACACATTTTTTTGCTAATGCAAAGAAGGATATATGCCGTTTCAACCTATTTTTTATTAAAATAAAATGGGTAATATCTTGTAACAAGCCCTCGTAGAAGTAAAAATTAATTTATAAATAATAAAATTTAAAAAAAATGAAGATTCTATTAATTTTTATTTTGTCTTTTATACTGCTAAATACTAACTGTAAAAAAGACCATTTACCAACCTTTTATTTTCAATGTAAAGTAGATGGAGTTTTGTATGAACCAGATAATTGTGCTAATTGTAGGACAACTGAACTTTTCGGAGATTCATTGTTGCTTTTGGGTATGAATGTTTCTACCGGGGGTATCGGTATTGCTATAAGGAAACAGGCAATCTCAACGGGTTCATATACTTTTAAAAAATTACTATTAGATAATAACTCAACAGGTTCTTTTGATAACACAATTGGTAATCCTAGTGACATTTTTAGAACAGACTCGATAAGAACAGGCGCAATTAATATTACTGAATTGGATAAGACAAATAAAATCATCGTGGGTACATTCAATTTTGATGCATTTAATATTCCACAAAACAAAACAGTAAGAGTTACAGAAGGTAAGTTTAGGCTTAATTATAAAATTTAATTTCATTCACATATTAAAAATTTAAAAAATGAAAACGCTATTAATTATTATTTTTTCTTATATACTTCTAAATACTAGTTGCAAAAAAGACCATTTACCAACCTTTTATTTTCAATGCAAAGTAGATGGTGTTTTGTATGAGCCCGACAATTGTGCTAATTGTAACACAAAAGATTTCGTTGGAGATACTTCACTGCTATTAGGAGCAAATAAAGGAAATGAAGCATTAGGAATTGGATTAATTAAGATACCTAATATTAATGTCGGGATATATAATTTAGGAAACCCTAATACAAAATTTAGTGCTCTTTACGATAATACAATTGGTAATCCTAGTGATATTTTTAGAACAGACTCAATAAGAACTGGCGTAATTAATATTAATGAATTGGATAAGACAAATAAAATCATCGTTGGCACATTTAGTTTTGATGCATTTAATATTCCACAAAACAAAACAGTAAGAATAACAGAAGGTAAGTTTAGGCTTAACTATAAAACTTACTAATCTTTTAAAAACCTTTAAAATATTTATGATGAAAAAAATTATAATCACGATAGCAATTATATATAGTGCTATTTTTTTGCCTTTGAGTACAATCGCTCAAACGGTAAATTGGGATACATTACCATATATTCAACAAGCCGATTACAAATTAGCTCAACTAAACAAAACTTTTATTACAAGTAATATTTTGTATGACAGGGTAATGCCTATTGCAGATATTGAACGCTTTAAAGCACAGGAAAATTTAACTGACACTTCATCCCCGAGGCATTTGGTACAAGCCTATTACGAGTTATACAATTCAGCCTACAATAACTCAACTTGGCTAACGCCGGAGTTATTAGATAGTAAATTAAATACCAACAAAGCAGAGGTAAATGCCATACCAATCGGGCTGCTTTTTTATAAATACAATACGCTAGATAGCAATGCTTATGTAGATGGCTTGGTAGATTCTTTACAAAATGGGCAACTTACAGATGTTGCAAACAGATCACGCAGCCCCTATTTTGATCAAACTACATTTATAGCATCTCCAATAATTGCAGACAATGAATTATTTGTAGAAGGAGAAGATTATACCTTTTATTTAGACCCAGCTTACTTTCTTAAAAATTCAGCTTTAACTATTACTCAAATTAGAATTGATTTTGGTGATGGGCAAGGGGAATGGGTGGTGAATGACCCCTTTAGTACAACTGCTCAAGCAAGGGGATTTTTTTCTAAAATTATAAAAAAAGTAGGCAAAACATTAATTGGTAGAATAGTGGTGATAGGTTTTGATGTTATAGGGCATTCGATTAGGTACGGCAATCCTTTTAAGATTTTAGCTAAAACAAAAAAAATAGAATATCCACTCACTGCCTGCAAAGGCGGTAAAGGCGGAGGTCGTAAATGGGTGATAGACCCAGACCCTGTGGCATTAGCTCAACAAAATGCCATTTATGGTAACCCACCAATAAGCTACCAGCAAAAAGTAAACAGAACTTATATTGATGTAAAGGATACCGCCTATTTCTTTTTTAAAGACGATGGTAATAATTGTACAAATAAGGTTGTAAGGATACCAATAATTTTCATAGATGGGTTTGACACGAATAACGACAGAACGGTTGGTGATATT
>JBBRPX010000181.1:0-7616 GCA_038227505.1 Chitinophagales bacterium | reverse complement strand
GAACAATATTTATCAACCAACTCTTTATAAATAAATGAGAAATCAATCAGCTCATTAATTTTCCTAAGCAAATTCTCCTTCGGCACTATCAAATTATATAATTCCGAAAAGGTGCTTAACTGAATTTTTTGCTGTTGTAATAACATTTTGTTTGTCCTTTAATTGCTCCTTTAAGATACAAAAAAAGGAGCAAAAAACTATCGTTTTCTACTCCTTTTTTTCTTAGTCGTTGAAGGACTTTTTCAGTGCCCTCCATTTACGAACTGCTTTTTTTTAAAAATAATATTTTAATTATCTAGGCCTTTGCCCTTGTTGTTGCATTTGTTGCTGCATCTGCTGTTGTTGCATTTGCTTTGCAGCTTCAGGGTTAGCTTTCGCTAAACTATCTGTGTATCTTTTCTGCATTTCCTGAAATTTCTTTTGTTGCGCTGCTACATCAGCCGCAGCCTGGGCTTTAGTAAGCACATCTAAAACTTCAACTTCAAAAATTAAATTTTCGTTTGGCCCAATATCACCACCTGCACCTGCAGCGCCATAGGCTAAACTTGATGGAATGTAGATCTTTGCTTTAGTACCTTTATTCATCAACTTTAATCCGTCAGCCATACCAGGAATTACACCACCACCCAATGACATGTCGTTTGTGAGGTTAACTGAAAGTGGATCTAAATGCCCTTTAGAAGGATCAACGTTAGAATCGAACATTTTACCCGAAATAGTTTTACCGGTGTATTTTATTTTTGTAATTACACTTGTATCCAACATTGCACCAGTGCCTTTCTGCAAAATTTCTACATAAGCACCTTTTTCAGTTTTGGTTGCTTTAATATTATTCTTTGCAAGATATTCCGTTAAAAGTTTATCATCTTTAATAAGTTGCGCAGCTGCCTTTTGTTTGCCTGAAATTTCCTGAGCAGCCATATTTGCCTGTCTTGCTTTATCAGCTTCTTCCTGTGTTTTGTACACATTTATAATTTTGATATTGGTGTACAGGTAATTGCCTTTTTTCATGTAAGGAGGCATTGCTTCGGGTTGTTTTTTGAACACCGTATCCGTCAACATTTTAGTTGAAAGACTATCACCTTTTTTTAATTGTTTAAACAATTTAAAATATGCCGGTGGTAAATTTAAAGAATCAAAAGTTATAATTTGTGGCCCACCCATATCTCTTGTGGTGTTAATAATAGAGTCTTTTTTACCGTTGTTATATACAGATGTAAAGTGAAATTCAACAAACTGGCCTGGTTTTAAAGTTTCACCTTTTCCATCAGCAATAATTTTGTATTCCATTCCTTCTTCACCTTTTTTGTAAGGCGAGTTACAGGCTGCAAAAAGCACTGTTGCCATCAATAATAAATATGCGTTTTTTCTCATTTTGTGTGATGTTTATTTTAAAATGTATAAGTACTTAATTCTTTTTTATGTTCCATCATGGCAGTTTTAAAATCATCAACTGCTTTTTCTAAACTATCGTAGGTAGCACCTCCTGCTGCATTGTAATGACCGCCTCCGTTAAAATAAGTTCGTGCAAATGTATTTACATCAAACTCGCCTTTACTCCTAAAAGAGCATTTTCTTTCCTCTCCCCTGTCAATTATAATCGCAGCAAATTTAATTCCTTCTATGCTTAACGGATAATTTACCAACCCTTCAGTGTCTCCGGTTTTAATGTCAAATTTTAAAAGATCCTGTTGTGGTATTGAAATTAATGCAGTATTATATTCATAAAACACTTCCATTCTATTCAGCAAAACATTTCCTATAAAACGCAAACGTGCTTCGCTGCCATTATCAAACAATGCCTCGTGAATAGGAGCATGTATTAAACCTAATTCTTTAAGATGTGCCACCATTCTGTGCACGCTTGCGGTCGTTCCAGGGAATCTAAATGAACCTGTGTCCGTCATTACACCTGCATATAAACATTGCGCAACTTCATTGGTTATTTTATCTTTATGACCAGCATTTACAATAAAATCATACACCATTTCGCAGGTACTGCTTTTAGATGTATCACTAATTCCGTAAGTAAATTTTTCTGTTTGTGGTTCCTGGTGATGGTCTATTAGAATCCTTTCGCCGGAGGCATCATTCAACGACTCTTCCATCTTCTTTGTTCGGCTAAGTGTGTTGAAGTCCAAACAAAAAATCCAATCAGCAGCCTTTATAATTTCGTTAGAAATATCTGTTTGCCTTTCATAATCCAACACATTATTAACGCCTGGCATCCATGCTATGAAAGAAGCCCAATTAGTTGGGGAGATTGCCGTTACCTGATGGCCAAACTGCACAAGAAAATGATATAACCCTAGTGTTGAACCCATTGCATCCCCATCCGGTTTCTGGTGCATGGTAATTACTACTTTTTTGGGTGTAGGAAGTTGTCCGAATAAATTTTGAATTTCTTGCATAAAGGCGGCGCAAAAGTAAGCAAAAACATTGTTACTCGTTATATGTTTAATTAGTTTTATGAATGACCAATTTAAATAGCAGGTTTAAGGTTATTATTTATGGAAGACTGTTACATAAAGTATTTAAGCTACGTTTAAAAAAACCTTAAGTCATTCTAAGAATTTTTATCAATACCTAAATATTCTTTTATTTACATTTGCGCAAAAATTAAACAATGACCAACAGAACCTTTACAATGATAAAGCCTGATGCTACAAAAAATGGTAACACGGGTGGAATTTTAGAAATGATTAATGCAGCAGGTTTTAGAATCGTTGCTATGAAAATGACAAATTTAAGCCCAGCAAAAGCAGGCGAGTTTTATGCAGTGCACAGCGAGCGTCCTTTCTATGGTGAATTAGTTGAGTTTATGAGCCGTGGCCCAATTACTGCTGCAATTCTAGAGAAAGATAATGCGGTGGAAGATTTTCGCAAACTTATTGGAGCTACTAACCCTGCACAGGCAGAAGAAGGAACTATTCGTAAGAAATATGCTACATCAATTGGTGAGAACGCCGTACACGGTAGTGACAGTGATGAAAACGCAACTATAGAAGGCGATTTCTTTTTCAGTAAACTTGAGCAGTTTTAAAACAACTCAAATATTATTTTTAAAAAATCCTACTTCGGTAGGATTTTCTAATTTAGGTAGGGCTAATTTATAAGACGATTTTCTCTTTGAGCCCTTTGCTTTAACTTGCCGCTAATGCATGTATCTCTTACAATCATAAAATATCCAACCAGGTTTATACCGTTTGCATTTTTAGCAATGGCCATTATGCGCTTACCACTTAGTTTGCGAAAAAATATTTCTTTCTTCAAAATGATGGGTACGGGTAAAAATGGAACTTTCGATAAAACGCCTGATCTTAATCAATGGGCAATAATGGCAGCCCATAATAAAGAACTAAACGATGTAACTATTGAAAATCTATATGGAGCATTTATAGCAAAATGGCTGAAGAATTTTAAATGCGCTTCCACCATATATTTGTTGGAACCTATAGAAGGACATGGTTTTTGGGATGGAAAGAAACCGTTTGGCAACCTTGCGCCAAAATCTGATTATGAGGGAAAAATTGCAGTTATAACAAGGGCGACTATTAAATTAAGCAAATTGAAATACTTTTGGGAAAACGTTGCGCCTGTAGCGGCAAAAATGGTAAAAGCAGATGGGTTTATTACATCGTATGGTGTGGGTGAAATACCTTGGGTAAAACAGGCAACATTTAGTATTTGGGAAAGTAAGGCTGCGATGAAAAACTTTGCATATGGTATGAAGGAGCATGCGGAAGTTATTGAAAAAACCAGAAAACAGAAGTGGTACAGTGAAGATATGTTTACAAGGTTTAAGGTAATTGGTGAGTGGAAGGGATGATATGAAAGTTACGGGTTGCAGGAGAAGAAGTTGTGGGTTTTATAAAAGGAGAATTAATGTATGATTTATGAAAAATATCAAGATTATAGAAGTACCGTCGGAAATTGGCGCAGGTACAAGAGGAGCATCTCTTGGGATTGATGCCGTAAAAATTGCAGCACTTGATTTTATGAGTAACTTTTTTGTGCACTGTCCTTCTGAAAAAATTGAAGTGGAAAACAATTTACTTTTTGAACCTATTAAGTCTCCTTATGCAAAGCGAATACAGGGAGTATTGACAATGTACGAACGTATTAGCAAGAGTGTAAATGAAAGTATTAGAGGCAACTTTTTCCCCGTTGTTTTAAGCGGCGACCATAGTAATGCAGGCGGTACGATTGCAGGTATAAAAATGGCTAAACCAAAAAGTAAACTTGGGGTAATATGGATAGATGCTCATGCCGATCTTCATACTCCCTACACGACGCCTACCGGCAATATGCATGGTATGCCATTGTCCACCGCAATTGCTGATGATAATTTAGAAAGCAGTGTGCATGAGTTAGATGAAAAGACAGCAAATATGTGGAACCAGTTGAAAAATATTGGAAAAATCCCTCAAAAAGTTTTGCCGGAGGATATTGTTTTTATTGCATTGAGAGATTTTGAAAAAGAAGAAAAACACCTTATTGAGAAACATGGAATGAAGGTAATTACTACCGCAGAAGTTCGCAGAAGCGGTGCAGAGAGCGTTAGTAGAAAAGTGTTGAGGCATCTTAGTGATTGCACAGATATTTATGTAAGTTTTGATGTAGATAGTTTAGATGCAGCTATATCCCGTGGCACAGGAACGCCGGTGAGCAATGGATTGAGAGAAAGGGAAGCTGAAGATTTAATTAGCAAGTTTATGCAGAACCGAAAGATATGCTGCTTTGAAATTACAGAAGTAAATCCGACATTAGATAAAGAAAACCTGATGGCAGAAATAGCATTTAATATTTTACAAAGAAGTGTAAACGTTTTAATGATGAACTAAAAAAAATCCCTCTTTTGAGGGATTTGACACAATTTATAGTTTCAAAGGTTCGTATGTTATACTTGGCAAGGCTATTTTACAAAGCTCCACTCATGTCCATCGATTTAGATCTTTTTGACGCAAGAGATGGATCCATTTCAATGGCTTTATCACACATGCTTTGCCCTTTTTCTTTTTGCCCCATTTTTTGAAAAGTTAACCCTGCCTGGTACAATGCCTTTGCATCTTTAGGATCAGCTTCTAACAATTTTTGACAGTAATCCAGAGAGCGATCGTATTGTTTTTGTTCGTATAGAATCTGAGCCAAATCCCTCAACATTTCTTTATTTCCTTTTTTCTGATAAATCCCTAATAACTTTTCTTCGCCCTTTGCATATTGACCGCTATAAAGTAAAGAATAACCATAATTTTCATTGTAATCATTGCTTGCAACATAGCCGTTTTTTGCCGCAGTCTCAAAAGCAGTAACTGCACTTCGGTAATTGTTATTATTGTAATAAAGCAAACCAAGTTCGTACGCCCAAGCATTTTTCTCAGGGTTTAAGGCTGCAGCTTTTTCAAAATAAGGAACTGCTTTTCTATATACTTCCATTTCCATATAAGTTCTGCCTAAAGTATAATTTACCAGCGCATCATCAGGTTTTTTTGTTAGCGCCTTCAGAAGAAATTTTTCAGCAGTAACATAATTCTCTGTTTCATAATTACACAATCCTATAATCCTTTCAGCATTATCGCACCCAACGCATTTATTGGCAAATTCGGCAGCCTTGTCCCATTGGCGATAATCATAAAATAAATTGGTAAGTTCATTTATAATTTGAATGTTATTAGGCTGCAGTTCATAAGCTTTTAAAAAATTTGCTTTTACCTGATCCGTTTTACGCATCTCCTTATTTGCTAAACCATTTTCAACATAAGCTTCTGCGTTATTTTTGTTAAATGAAATCGCCTTCTCAAAATTTGCAGATGCTGTCAAAAAGCGTTTTTCATTTTTTTCTGCAATTCCTTTTTCAAAATAAAAGGTAGAACTGTCAGAAAAGTTATTTGCAAAACTGTACTGTGCACATAAAATGCTGAGGACAAGGATGGATTTTTTCATAGTCGGGGCAGTGCAATTTTAATACCGCTATTGTAGCACCACAGCACTAAACGCATTTATGCGTATGTTTATTTTGTACAGTTTTTTCTTTTTATCAACACTTTCACATATAATATTTTTATTGATAAAATTACCGCTTCCCCAATAGGTCAAATCGTCCGTATTGTGTATTTCAGTCCAATGGTTTTTACCTTTTAGTTCAATATTTTTAGCTTCATGAGCATAATCTATCATGTTTAAAATGACAATTACATCATTCTTTCTATCTTTTGCTTTTCTTCGGTAAATGATTATTCCGTCCTGCGGCTGCGATAAATCTTCCCAATTAAATCCTTTTTTATCAAATTGTAGTTCATGCAAGGCGGGCATGTTCTTATATAAATGATTTAAACTTCTAACACATTCCTGCATGCCGTTGTGCGGACTGTACTGTAATAACTCCCATTGCAACTCACTGTCGTAATTCCATTCGCTGGTTTGTGCAAATTCGTTGCCCATAAACAACAGTTTTGCACCGGGATGTGTGTACATGTAAGTATAATATAAGCGGAGGTTGGCAAATTGTTCAAATTCATTGCCGGGCATCTTATAAATCATTGGGCTTTTACCATGCACAACTTCATCGTGACTAAGCGGCAGCATAAATTTTTCGTCATAAAAATACATCATACTAAAGGTGAAATCATTTTGTGCAGCTGCCCTTCTGTACCACTTCATTTTAAAGTATTTAAAGGAATCGTGCATCCATCCCATCATCCACTTCATACCAAAACCCAACCCGTTTTTTGATGTTGCCAATGTGATACCTGACCAATCACTTGCTTCTTCTGCTATGGTCTGCACATCAGGATATTCCCGATAAACCATATCATTAAAATCCTGCAGAAAAGTAATTGCTTCTTCATTGTCGTTGCCACCTTTTTCATTGGGTTCCCACTCTCCTTCTCCTCTAGAAAAATCGAGCCTGATAATAGAATTTACCGCATCTACTCTTATACCATCAACATGAAAACTCTGCAGCCAAAAATGTGCGCTGCTCAATAAAAAAGAACGCACTTCTCCCCTTTTGTAATTAAAAATATAACTGTTCCAGTCTTTGTGAAACCCTTTGCGCATATCCGCATATTCATAAGTGTGTGTACCGTCAAACATGTACAAGCCATGCGCATCGCTGGGGAAATGGGATGGTACCCAATCTAATATTACCCCTATATTATTTTTGTGTAATTCATTTATAAGATGCATAAAATCTTCAGGGCTACCATACCTGGAAGTAGCGGCAAAAAAACCCGTGCACTGGTAACCCCAACTACCATCATAAGGATATTCAGTAATCGGCATAAACTCCACATGTGTAAAGCCCATTTGTTTTACATATGGTGCAAGTCGATCTGTTGTTTCATTGTAAGAATTAAAAAGATTTGGTTCGTCTTTTTTTGGGCGCATCCAGCTGCCAAGGTGAAGCTCATAAACACTCCACGGCGCATTTAGAGCATTGTTATGCTTACGGTTTTGCATCCAGTCATCATCGCTCCAATTATAATTGAGTTGTTTTGTTTGGGAGGCCGTACCTGGTCGTAATTCGCTAAATACTGCGTATGGATCGGCTTTAAAAGTTTCTTTTCCTTCAAAGCCTGTTATCTGGTATTTGTACAAAACATTTTCTCTTAAGT
>JBBRPX010000180.1:0-7657 GCA_038227505.1 Chitinophagales bacterium | reverse complement strand
AATTTATCGGCCTTAAAAGATTTAAGAGCAATGAAGGTAGCCGACCCGGCACGGGGTTTAGGATTTTCAGATACTTCATTTAAATCTTTTGTTGGCGCAAGCAATGGTGAAGACGTAGGTACCATGGGTGGAAAAGTAATAGCTGGTTTGTATTCGCCAATTGGCCGCAAAAGATATTATGATGGACTAACCGGTGAAAACACGTTTATTATCAGCTACCCTGAAATGTGTTTTAATATTGCAGAAGGTATCAACAGAGGTTGGACTGCAGGCGATGCAAAAGATTGGTACGAAAAAGGCATTAAAGCCATATTTAGTTTTTATGGCATAGTTGATGGAGCAAATACAGTTACATTTTTAAAACCAAATGCCTTACTTGGTGATTATGTTAGCTATACCATTAATTTTAGTTACGCTGCTTATTTTGCACAAACAGGAGTACAATACGCAGGTAATACAAATGCGGGTTTAAACCAAATTTTATTGCAAAAGTATTTAGCATTTGGTCGTAACTCAGGTTATGAGGGTTATTACCAATGGCGTCGAACCGGTATACCTACTTTTCTTACAGGGCCTGGTGTTGGTAACAGTAATGTTATTCCTTTGCGTTTTCAATATCCGTCAAACGAAAAGCAAACAAATGGTACTAATTATACTGCCGCTGTGCAAAGCCAGTATTCCGGCAACGATAATATAAATGCCAAAATGTGGGTAATACAATAATTTAAAAAATTCAGTTAACATAAAACAAAAGGCGAGCATTAAATGCTCGCCTTTTGTTTTATGTTTAATAAACAGATTTCGAAAATAGATTAAATCTGCTATGCCTATTAATGTTTACCATTGTGCATAGTGATCGGACCATAAAAATGCGCTTCGTTTATTAATTACAACATGAAGCTTAAAAGCTGCTAAAATCTTGTAGAGTCAGCCTTGGCTGAGGTAAGAAAACGATGCAATGAAAATAGTAGTTTACGACACTTATGGGAGCTATAATTTATTTTATTAAAAACTGGCTTTTCAAATACAAATTGAACATTAAAAAATAGTAAATAACCTTAAATTATTTTCCAAAAATATCTTTGTGTTAACTCCATTTTTGATTTAAAAAATTGATTTAATTGCATGCAATTATAAAATATTATCCATGGTTTATTCAAGGAATAATTTCCGTTTTAAACTTGTATTTTTTCTGTTTTTTATTCAGCAAGTAACTTTTGCACAGAAAAAATATCAGGTAAATACTGTCCCAGCAAAAAGTGCCTATGCTAACATAAATATAAACGGAAAATCTGTTTTACCCAGTGGTCGTTTAGTTTCGCCTGTAGGCCAAACACTGCGCATTACCCATGATCCTTTTGGTATGGCAGTTTCACCCAACGGTACCAAGATTGTAACCTTACACAACGGAGTTTTTACCATCATTGACAACACATCATTAAATGCTGTAAGGGTTCCAAGTTATGATAAGACGATTGCGTCGCCTCTAAAAAAAGGCTCATTTTTAGGAGTGGCTTTTGCTACAGACAATAAAACCGTTTACCTGAGTGGTGGCGATAATGGTGCTGTGATAGTGTACGATATTGAAAAAATGCAAAAACTTGATTCCATTTCTCTAAATGGAAAAGTGAATGGAGAAGATGTTGATGATAGTTTTACATCTGATTTATTGTTGAATGAAAACAACAATGAGTTGCTTGTTTTAGATCGTGGAAACTTTAGAATGGTTCGCATTGATATAGCAACAAAAAAAATAACTGCTTCTATAAAAGTCGGTCGTCAGCCATTTGGACTAAGCATAAGCCCCGATAAAAAAATAGCTTTCGTTGCCAATGTAGGCATGTACGATTATCCCCTATTACCCGATATTACGCCAACAAATTTCAATAGCATGTTGTTACCTTTTCATCCTTACGGTGATAACACCAAAGAATCAATTGAAGGCTATACACTGAACGGCAGAACAATTCCCGGTGTTGGTAGCCCTCTAGCTCCCGAAGCCATGAGTGTGTTTAGTATTGATTTGGCAACCAATACTGTTATTGATAAATACAAACCCGGCTATCAAATAGGGCAAATGGTAGAGGGGGCAGAAGTGGTTGGCGGTGCTAGTCCAAATTCTTTAGCGGTGGGTTCACAATTTGCTTATGTAACAAATGCAACAAACGATAACATTGCAGTGATTGATTATCGCAATCACAAAATAGTTGCTCATATTCCTATTTTGGTAGATAAAAGAATTGATAAATACCGTGGCTTATTGCCATTTGGAATTACGCTAAGTAAAAATGAAAAAACATTGTATGTAACCTTATTAGGGTTTAATGCTGTAGCAGTTATAGATGTAGAAACTAAAATCACAAAAGGGCTTATACCTACCGGTTGGGGACCTTCAAGGGTAAAATTAAACAGCGATGAAACTGAATTATATGTAACAAGTTGTCGTGGTTATGGTGCGGGCCCTAATGGCGGCAAAAACTTTGTTGCACCGCCACAAGGCACTTATATTGGTGATATACAATTAGGGAGTTTTCAAAAAATAAAAATGCCCTCCGCTGCAGAACTTGAAGATTATACAAGGCAAACAATTGAAAATACTTTTAGTACAGAACAGGTAGACGATGATGGAAAAAATCCGTTGCCTCCTTTACAAAACATAAGAAAGAGCCCCATTAAATATGTTGTGTACATTACCAAAGAAAACAGAACCTATGATGAAATATTTGCGCAAATGCCAAATGGTTTAGGAGATACTTCTTTAGCACGCTTCGGCAATGATATTTCTATACAATTAAAAGATAAGACCTTAACCCATATAAATGTAACCCCCAACCATAAAAAAGCTGCCAAACAATTTGCATTTAGTGATAATTTTTATTGCGATAGCGATGCATCTATTCACGGACACCATTGGATGATGGGCGTAATACCAAATGAATGGGTTGAAGCCAATTCTAATGTAGATAAAACGGCAAAGTATTTTTCCAAAGCATCTGGCAGAAGATATCCTGCAAGCACAGGCAGTATGGATCCCGAAGATTATGCAGAAATTGGTGGGCTCTGGGAAGCACTCGAAAGAAAAAATATACCATTTTATAATTTCGGCGAAGCCAATGAAACCGGGCATGTAAGGGAAGAATGGTACGATACGGCAACCGGAGCAGCACATGGCATTATGTTCCCAATGCAAAAAGCTTTATACACCCGTACAAGCCATAATTATGCTGGTTTTAATACCAATATTCCAGATCAGTTTAGGATGGAACAATTTGAAACGGAATTTACAAAAATGTGGTTAAAAGGAAAATCAAAAATGCCGCAGCTAATTACTATGCAGGTACCAAACGATCATACTGCAAGCGACAGGCCAGATGATGGTTATATCGCAAAGCAGTCTTTTGTGGCTGACAATGATTTAGCTGTTGGAAGAATCTTACATTTTTTAAGTCGCACAGCTTATTGGAAAAATATGCTTGTCATTATTACGGAAGATGATCCACAGGGAGGTGTAGACCATATAGACGCACATAGAAGCGTACTCATGCTTGCGGGACCTTACGTTAAGCACGGATACACTTCGCATACACATGCTAATTTCGGTTCGATACTGAGAACAATCTATACCATTTTAGATGTCCCTTTTGTAAACCAATACGATGCCACTGCAACTTTATTACAGGATTTTTTTACAGACAAGCCCAACTACACGCCATTCACATTAGAAATGCCTAGCAAAGAAATATTTGATCCTGCTTTAGCCATGAAACGCTACAATAAAAATATTGACTGGCGTAAAATAACCAAGGGCCCTGACATGGATGATGAAGGAGAGCAAAGAGCTGCACATGAAAAGGAAATAAAAGGAAAAAAGAAAAACTAAATTGTAGCGGTGTTAGTAAAATAGTGACAAATAAGTTTACCACAAAACAGCTGCAGACAGAAGCAATTAAAATATTAAAAGAAACAAAAAATATATGATACACAAAAAGATTTGCCTTGCACTTACTATAACCTGTTTTTTATTGCAACTACATGCACAATTGCCTGGAAAAAAAAATAATGGTCAACAAATATTGCTACCCAATGGCTGGCACCTTACACCACAGGGTACAACAATACCGCTTGGAGATTTACCATTGAACATGGCAGTATCAAAAAATAAAAAGTTGATGGCTGTAACCAATAATGGGCAAAGCATACAAAGCATACAATTGATAGACATTGATACAAAAAAGGAATTAGATAAAATAATAGTAGCTAAAAGTTGGTATGGTTTAAAGTTTAGTGACGATGGAAAAATGTTGTTTGCTAGCGGTGGCAATGACAACTGGATTCTTCAATTTTCTACCAGCAACCAACAACTAAAACTTATTGATACTATAAAGTTGGGAAAAAAATGGCCCAATAAAATTTCGCCCGCAGGTATTGAAATAAACGACGGCCTTAAAAAAATGTACGTAGTTACAAAAGATGACAATGCGCTTTATATAATTGACCTAAAAACCAAACTAACTACCCAAAGAATTCCATTAGACGGAGAGGCTTATGCTTGTTTGTTATCGCCAGATAAAAAAAAATTATTCATCAGTTGCTGGGGATGCGAAAAAGTAATAATAATTGATACAAAAACATTCGCTAAAAAATACATATCGGTGGGCGACCATCCCAATGAATTGTTGCTTACAAACAACGGCAAATACCTATACGTTGCTAATGCCGGCGACAATAGTGTTTCCGTAGTAGATGTTAAAGCAGAAAAAGAAATGGAAGTATTAAATGCCTCATTATTTCCAAACGCACCTCCCGGCACCGTAAGTAATGGATTGGCCTTAACTGAAAATGAAAAAACATTGTTTATTGCCAATGCAGATAACAATTGTCTGGCGGTATTTGATGTGAGCGAACCGGGGGCAAGTACCAGCAAAGGTTTCATACCAACAGGCTGGTATCCAACAAATGTAAAAGTAGTAGGTAAAAATATTTTCGTAACCAATGGCAAAGGGTTTACATCGTTTGCAAATCCTAATGGCCCAAACCCGGTAGAAAAAAAGCGTAAAGTAACCTTTCAGAAAGGTGAGGAAAGTGGAAGCCAGTATATTGGGGGGTTAATGAAAGGCACTATGAGCATTATGCAAATACCAGATGCTAAGAAACTTGCATCGCTCAGCAAAATGGTGTACGATAATACGCCTTATACTAAAGAAAGGGAGACTGTATCATTGGGCGAAAAAGGAAATCCCATTCCGATGAAAGTTGGGAATCCATCTCCAATAAAACATGTGTTCTATATCGTTAAAGAAAACAGAACTTACGATCAGGTGTTAGGTGATATGCCCCAGGGAAATGGCGACACAAGCCTGGTACTTTTTGGAGAAAAAATTACGCCAAACCAACATCAACTTGCTAGAGATTTTGTACTCCTGGATAATTTTTATTGCGATGGAGAAGTGAGTGCCGATGGACATAACTGGAGCATGGCTGCGCACAGCAACGATTACCTGGAAAAAAATTGGGTAACCAGTTATGGCGGCAGAGGAGGCGAATATGATGCCGAAGGACAAAGAAAAATTGCAAGCCCAAAACAAGGCTTTATCTGGGATTATTGCAAACGTGCCGGTGTAACCTACAGAACTTATGGCGAATTTGCAGATGATTACAAACCTAATATTCCAGTTTTGAAAAATCATTTTTGTCCGTTTTACACGAGTTGGGATCAAAGTGTAAGAGATACTACCCGAGCAAATCAATGGAAGAAAGATTTTGATAGTTTACTTGCCGCCAATGCAGTACCACAGCTAAGCACACTGCGCATTATCAACGACCATACAGAAGGATTAAGTAAAGGGCGCCCAACGCCGTTTGCACATGTAGCGGACAATGATTGGGGCGTAGGTATGTTTGTAGATTACTTATCCCATAGCAGTATTTGGGATGAGTCTGTAGTTTTTATTTTAGAAGATGATGCCCAAAACGGCGCCGACCATGTAGATGCTCACCGCTCACCTGCTTATATAATTGGCCCATATGTAAAACGAAATTTTGTCGACCACACTATGTACAGCACATCATCTATGCTGCGTACGATCGAACTTATTTTGGGCTTGCTACCAATGAGCCAGTACGATGCTGCTGCAACGCCGATGTATAGGTGCTTTACAGCTAATCCCAACACAACTGCCTACAATGCTATACCTGCAAAAATTGACATTACAGAAAAGAACACAAGCGATGCTGCATCGGCAAGGCTAAGTGCAACATTCGATTTCAGCAAAGAAGATTTGGTGCCAGATCTTGTATTCAGTGAGGTGATATGGAAAGCGGTTAAAGGAGAAGCGAGCGTTATGCCAGCTCCTAAGCGAAGTGCATTCTTAAAAGTTGTAAAGAAGAAAAAAGAAGATGATTAATGAGGGTCATTTTTCATTTGACTTGGTTTTTAATAACCATTCTCCAGCTTAACACATTTTTAAAATTCAATACCTTTTATCGGATACTACAATTAAAAAGCCCTGCTATTTTGCAGGGCTTTTATTCTACCAATTTATATTTAATAAAACTTCCTCAGTCGTCCGCATCTTTTTTATTTTGAAGTCGTATAAATGCAGCACGTTTTGGTCCCGGAAATGGAATTTTTTCTCCCTTTACTGCTACCCATATTATTTCATTTAATTCTACATCAGGTGCTGCATCTTCTACCGCCAAATTAAATTCTTCTGATCTGCGCTGCCATTTATTTTCAGCAATATTTTTTTCATTTAAATTTATGAATGGTACAGCCGTAGAATAATTTGATGGCGATGATTGGTTTGCAAAACAGCGCCACATAGGCATTGCTGCTGCATCGTATTGTGTCATTGGTGGCATACCTAAAATCAATTCTATGGTTCTCAACACAGATGAAGTTGAATACATGGTATGATCAACAAAGTTTCTTTTTACAAATCCTCCTGCAACATAAGCGGGGCTTCGGTGTGCATCCACATGGTCAGCGCCATTTTGTGCATCATCTTCCAAAATAAAAACAGCTGTTTCGTTCCAAATGGGTGACTTCCTTAATTGTTCAATAAACATTCCTACAGCAAAATCATTATCTGCTACATGCGCATTAGGCGATGGTTTTCCTTTTCGCAGACCTTCTGTGTGGTCATTACCAAAACGAACAGTATTTAATTGAGGTACTTTATTAATCGCCACCAACGAGTCAAAATCACTTTTCCATTGCGCAAAGCGGGTAGTATCCTTCACGCTCATATTAAAACCCGTAAAATAATTGCACATGTTATTTTTTAGTGAGGGGATATTGGCTTTTCCACCATCAGCAAATTCGCCGTATGTTCTATAGGTAACATTATTTTTTTTGCAGTGGTCCCAAATAAATCCATCCTTATTATTTGCTACAGCCCGGTTGCCTTCCGCATCATATCTCCCACCCCTGCCTCCATAATTTGTGGGCCATGTTTTTTCTAAATAATCTGTTGAGTAAGCACCCATACTCCAGTTGTGCCCATCTGCACTTACCTCTGCATCTACATAAAAATTATCAAGCAAAACAAAATCATTTGCAAGATTGTGCTGGTTGGGTGTTATATTTTTACCAAACAATACCAGGCTGGTGTCGCCATTTCCCTTTGGCATATCTCCCAATACCTGGTCGTAAGTT
>JBBRPX010000179.1:0-7714 GCA_038227505.1 Chitinophagales bacterium | reverse complement strand
TCCTACTAAATTACACTTCCACATGTCGGTTGCATAGCCGGTAAAGTGGCAATGCGCATCTATAAATCCCGGAAAAATTGTTTTGCCTGAAGCATCAGTTATAGAATCAGATGCATACTTTTTCATGATCTCTTCATCCGTTCCGACAGCTATAACTTTTCCGTTGTTGATGGCCATTGCCTGCGCCTGAGAAAAGCTGGAATCTACTGTATAAATATTCGCATGCTGTACAATAAGTGATACATTTTGTTTGTTATTACATGCCGAAAAAAAGAATAACAGACAAAAACCAGTTACTAAGATGGTAAGATTTTTCATGCTCAAAAATAAGTATTTATTTCAGAAACAATTTGTTGCGTCAGATGAATTACTTCTTTCGATTTTTCTTTAAAAAAATTATTCATTATTAAATATCCATTCTACATTTGAAGATGTTTAACGCACAACAGGTAAGAGCACTTCAGCATGATTCTATTAAATGGATTTCATCTGCCGAAGGCGAAATAAATGTAGAAAATGTGGAGGAATTACGTGCTGTTTTACGTTTTCATGAGCAACGTTATTATGTAGAAAACGATCCGTTAATAAGTGATGGAGAATATGATATAATTTATAAAAAATTACAAAAGTTTGAAATTGAAAATCCTGATTTTGTAACGCCTGATTCTCCCACACAACGGGTAGGAAAGGGTTTGATAAAAAACTTTCCAAAAGTGCAGCACCTGGTTCCTATGCTGTCGCTTGATAATTCTTACAATGCAGATGATCTAATTGACTTTGACAGAAAAGTCAGAGAACTTTCTCGGCAGGAAAATATTGAGTATTGCATAGAACCAAAATTTGATGGTGCAAGTATTTCTCTCGTGTATGAAAATGACCAATTATTAACTGGTATTACAAGAGGGGATGGAGAAGTTGGTGATGATGTTACACCGAATATAAAACAGATTCGTTCCTTGCCATTAAGTGCAGCATTTTCAAAATATGGAATAGAAACAATTGAGTTTCGTGGAGAAGTACTTATTAATAAAAATAATTTCGCTGCCTATAACAAGGGCTTAATGGAGGAAGGATTGGCGCCGATGGCAAACCCCCGAAATGCAGCAGCAGGAACACTTCGCATGAAAGATCCTGCAATTGTAAGTAAAAGAAATCTGGAGGCTTTTTTGTACCATGTGAGTTATGTGGGAGGAGGAGAGTTAAGACAAAAGACACAAGACAAAAGATTAAAGGCAACCTCGCAATCAACCAATCAATCAATCAACCAATCAACCAATCAACCAATTCCTAATTCCCAATTACCCATCCCAATCACCCACTTCGGTATGCTCGAAATGCTCTGGCAACTCGGTTTTAAATCTCCTAAAAAAGAAATGAAAGTGGTGCATGGAATTGAAGCAGTCATAAAATATGTAAATGAATTTGAGGCAGGGAGAGATGCACTTCCATACGAAATTGATGGCATGGTAATAAAGGTGAATGATCTTAATATGCAGGATCAATTGGGCATGACATCGCACCATCCACGCTGGGCCATTGCATTTAAATTTAAAGCAAGGCAGGCTACAAGTAAATTGCTGGGTGTAGAGTTTCAGGTGGGACGGACAGGTGCTGTTACACCTGTTGCAAAGATAGCGGCAGCGCAGGTTAGCGGCGTTACTGTTACAAGTATTTCAATACACAACGAAGATTATATAAAAGAAAAAGATTTAAAAATTGGTGATGCTATTTTAATAGAACGCAGTGGAGATGTAATACCACAAATTGTAAAGTCATTACCGGAATTGCGCACAGGTGATGAGAAAGAAATTGATTTTCCTAAAACTTGCCCAGTATGTGACGATGTACTCGTAAGACCCGATGGCGAAGCGGTTTGGCGATGTGTAAATATAAATTGCGAAGCACAGGTAGCAGAAAGAATTATTCACTTTGTGAGTAAAGATGCCATGGATATAAAAAGTTTTGGCGAAGCCAATGTGCGTAAGTTTTATGCACTGGGTCTAATTAAAGATGTTCCAAGTATTTACGATTTAAAAGCAGATATGCTGGGCAATATGGAAGGTTTTGGTGCAAAATCCGTTACCAATTTAATTGATGCTATTGAAGCATCTAAACAACAACCGCTGCATCGTTTAATTTATGGTTTAGGTATTCGTTACGTTGGTGAAACCACTGCAAAAACATTGGCACAAAGTATTTCTGATATTTTTGAATTGGCCAATAAAACAGAAGATGAATTAAAAATGATGGATGATGTAGGCGTAAAAGTAGCAGACAGCATTGCAGCTTTTTTTAAAAATGAAGACAATGTTGAAATGTTGAAACGCCTGCAGGAAGCGGGGTTAAAAATGAAATCTCAACCAAAAGAAAAAATAGAAGGCGGTTTAACAGGACAAACATTTTTATTTACCGGAACTTTATCTAAATTAAAAAGAAAAGATGCAGAAGCAATGGCAGAGGCATTAGGCGGAAAAATTTTAAGCGGTGTAAGCAGCAAACTAAATTATCTGATAGTTGGGGAAGATGCTGGAAGCAAGTTAGAAAAAGCAAAAAAAATAGCGACTGTAAATATTATAACAGAAGATGATTTTATTGCCTTGGTATCTTCCTAAAACTCCCGAAAAGAAAAGCACTCTTGGTCCCCCGAAGGTGAAAGATGAGTTTCTGAATCATTAAAAATATCTTTAAAAAGCAGAGTCTGGCTCCTCTCCTTTGGAGAGGCGGGGGTGAGGTTGTTAGTCATTAAAGAAACAACTACGTGCATTTTGATAGGCGAAGCTCCATTCAGCAATATCACTTTGAGGGGCATTGATTATGCAATAGAAAAACAGACGTAAGGTTTAGTACAAAGGATTAATTTTACAACAAAATATTACATAATCTAAAAAACCAATCTCCAAGGTTTCCTTTCCCTTCGGGAAAGATAGATGGGGCTACTATGATAGAAAAATCCACACTTCAGTTTCTTACAGACTTAAAAAAGAATAACACGAAAGAATGGTTTGATGCCAACAGAAAAAGATATGAATCTGCAAAAGAAGATGTTCAAAATATAACCGGCGAACTTATTAAAGCTATTGGTTTGCATGATGAAGATATTGCACAACTACTGGTAAAGGAATGCACATTTAGAATAAACAGAGATGTGCGTTTTTCAAAAAATAAAGCTCCTTATAAAAGTAATATTTCTGCTATTTTTTCTAAGGGTGGAAAGAAGGCGGATTCTGCAGGATATTATGTACATATTGAGCCCGCCGGTGCATTTGTGGCTGCAGGTTACTGGAACCCTGAAGCAAAAAAGCTCGCAAGTGTACGACAGGAAATTGATTATAATTTAGAGGAGTGGAAAAAGATTTTATCAGCTAAAAAATTTAAACAGCATTTTACAGAAGGGCTTTCAAAGGAAGATACCCTGCAACGCCCACCAAAAGGTTATGATGTCGAAAACCCGGCTATAGAATATTTAAAGCTGAAAAGTTTTATTGTAAGCAAAAAAATTACTGATGCTGAATTGTTAGATAAAAATTACACTAAAAACATTGTCAGCATATTTACCGCAGTAAAGCCAATGCTAGATTTTTTGAATACTGCAGAATAGAAGCTGTATTTTGAAGGATATCGTTTAACAGAACAAATAGGAAAAGAGATTAAAATTCGAAATTATTTACTCATGGGTTTCATTTCCCAAATTATTATAAACTTTGTGAATGCCTTCTTTCATTAACTCTGTTTTGAAATTTAGTATTAACCCATTCTTTAAATTTAATAAAGCCAATTGTGTTTTTAATTGTTTAAAATATACAGGATGTAACGGGAATACCGACTTCAGTTCAATAACTATTTTATTATCTGCAAGCAAGTCTAATTTGTATGCATTTTCAATATGTAATTCATCATAGGTTATTGGTAGTATTAATTGCCTATGGACAATGACGCCTGATTTTTGTAATTCGTAATAAAGTATTTCTTCATAAACCTTTTCAAAGCAACCAGGTCCAATCTTTGTATGTATTTTAATTGCAAGTCCGATAATTTTTCTGATAAGTTCCTCTGTTTCCATTTGACTGATTTAATTAATGAAAGCTAATTGCTAAAAGCTTAAAAAGAAAAAAAGCCAAAAAGTACAACTTGGTATTTTTATTTTCTTCTTTAGCGTATAACTACATTCTTGTTTTGCTAAAATCCAAAAAAAGAAAAAAGCAAAGAAGTAAAAAACTCTCTTCTTATTGTTCTTATTTTCTTCTTAGTTTTTAGCAAATTCAATTAAAATAACCCTACTCAATCCCCCAGCTCATCTCTCCATTCTTTTCATCTTTCAATAAAATCCCAATTTCTTTTAGCTGGTTTCGTATTTTATCAGATGTGGCAAAATCTTTTTTTGTTTTAGCCTCTTTGCGCATATCAATTAAAAGATCCAACACATTGCTAAGTTTACCATTGTTCATTTCTGTATCAGCCTTTAAACCAAAAACATCTTTTAAATAAACGGTCATTTGTTTATTAAGCAATTCAAAAGTTTCTTGCGTAATTGCACCAACTGAAATCAAGCCGTCTTTAAAAGAATTTATTACAGGCACCAGTTCAAACATATTGGCAAGCACTTTTGCAGTATTAAAATCATCGTTCATGCTCTCTTCAAAACAATTTACATATTTTAATACTTTTTCTTCCAGTTCAACATCTGTCTCACCTAGGGTGTAAACTATTTTTTGTAAAGTTTCATAAGCATCCCACAAACGTTTTAATCCTTTTTCTGATGCCTGCAAAGCTTCGTTGCTAAAATCAAGCGTACTTCTGTAATGTGTTTGCAGCATAAAGAATCGCACTGTCATTGGCGAATATGCTTTGTCCAATAAAGGATGCGAACCTGTAAATAATTCGTGCGGTAAAAAGCCATTGCCCAACGATTTGCTCATTCGTGTACCATTTACGGTAAGCATGTTTGTATGCATCCAAATTTGTGCAGGACTTTCTTTAAAACAGGCTTCGTTCTGTGCAATCTCGTTGGTGTGGTGTGTGGCTGCAAGGTCCATCCCTCCGCCATGCAAATCAAATCTTTTACCCAAGTATTTATTGCTCATAGCAGAGCATTCAATATGCCAGCCGGGGAAGCCCATGCCCCAAGGGCTAGGCCATTGCATAAGGTGTTCAGGTTTTGCTTTTATCCAAAGTGCAAAATCCAACCGACCTCTTTTTTCATCCTGTCCGCCTAGGTCTCTGGTGCCTTCCAGTAAATCTTCCAGCTTGCGGTTAGTTAATACACCGTACGATTTTTCTTTGCTGTATTTCTCTACATCAAAATAAATAGTACCATTTACTTCGTATGCATAACCATTGGCAAGTATTTCTTGCGTCATAGCAATTTGTTCGCTGATATGCCCTGTGGCTGTAGGTTCTATTGTTGGCGGTAAATTATTAAACAACTGCATCACATCATGAAAACCCAGTGTGTAACGCTGCACAATTTCCATGGGCTCCAGTTGTTCAAGCCTTGCCTTTTTACTGAATTTATCATCGCCTTCATCACGGTCACCTTCCAAATGTCCGGCATCTGTAATGTTGCGCACATACCTCACTTTATAACCAAGCTGGCGCAAATACCGGTAAATAATATCAAACGAAATAAACGTACGGCAGTTGCCCAAATGTACATCGCTGTATACGGTTGGCCCGCAAACATACATGCCAACATAGCCTTCCTCAAGTGGTCTAAAAATTTCTTTTTTTCGGGTAAGTGTGTTGTAAATTTCTAATGCCATTTTTTTCTTTTTAGCCGAGCAAAGAAGCAGCAATGTGGTTCTGCGGTGGCGTCGCACATTTCAGCTTCAAATAAATACCTGCCTGCCGGTAGGCAAGTTTGGCTTTAATTACGTTGTAAGATGTGCAAATATATTTAAACAACTAGAAGAATGAATATTGTTATAAGCCAGCCTGAGAAAGTTTATTTGTGTTTTGGCAGTAATTGAACATCGGCAATGATCGGGAAATGGTCGCTAAGTTTTTTCTTTACTCTTATAAACTGCTCCACTATCATATTATTATCAACAAAAATATTATCAATTCGAAGCGTTGGTGATATAGAAGAAAATGTTCTTCCAATACCAGTGCCTTTTTCTGCATAAGCGTTTTTTAAACCTTTGCCAATAGTATTATAGGCGTAGCTGTTTGGCACATCATTAAAATCGCCGCAAATAATTACTTTATAAGGACTTTCATTCAACGATTTCTTTACTCTTTCGCTTTGTAGTTTTCTTTTGGCAAAGCCGGTTTTAAATTTTGATATGATGTTTTTCGATTTCTCTATATCTATTTCTCCCTTCAATGTAGGATCTTCGATATATTGGCGGCTGGCATCGCTAAATTTTAAAGATTGTAAGTGAACATTAAATACCCTGAAAGTATCACTATTTGCCGCTACATCTATGCTTTGAAAGATTGAATTGTAATTTCGTTCGGGAGAACTGTACGTATATTTTTGAATAATAGGAAACCTGCTGAATGTGATAATGCCGTAATGATGTTTGCTATCAAAATCATCTCTTTTATCGTAAGAATAATAATAGTATTGATAATTTAATTCTTTGGCAATTCTTGGTACATAATTAATTGCCGAAGAATCAAAATCACCCCCTACCATTTCTTGAAAACATGCTACATCTGGCGAATATCTTTTTATAAGCTCGAGCATTTCCTGTTTTGTTTCAGGGTGTGTTTTGTGTTCTAAAATATCGAAGTGTTCTACGTTCCAACTCATTATCCTAATACTATTTGGCAGTTTTGCCATTTTAAAGTCTTCACTTTGTTTAATTTTTATAATTTGGCCGAGTGGATTCCAGGCAAGCGCAATTGCCATAAGACTTATTAAAATAAGTTTTGGTTTTGCAAAAAGCCAAAAAACGATAAATATTATTAATAATAATAGGAAATATAAAGATGCAAGAGTGAGTAAACCCAGAAACCAATAAGTAGTAGCATTAAAATAAGATGCATAGCAGCCTAGTAAAAAAAGTAATGCAATGCTAATATTGCAGAACACCAAAATCCCCTTGGTAAATCTTCTTAAAAAACCTGCCATTTACTAAAGATATAGCATTGTTAAAAGTAATTAACATAAACATTTCATAATAGATATTAAATTTATGCTGCTGGCATTATTTTCCATAATGAAGCATAAATATTTAATAATTAAAAATTAATTACCATGAAAAAAATGTTACTCCCTATACTAGCAATCACTTTTTTGTTTGCAGCTTGCAATACAAAAAAGAAAGACAGTTTAGATACTGAAAATAGAATCGTATTTACAGATACCGCTGCTGCAAGTAATGCAAATGCATCTACAGACGTTGGTACAAAAGATACGACTCCTATAGTAATAGCAAATAAAACCGCAGAGCCTAAAGTGCAGGTAAGAACAATTACTAAGGTTGTAAAAGTTTATGAAAAACAACCTGCGCCAAAGGTGATCAAAACAGAAACACCTCCTGTAATTGTTGCAACTACGCCAAATACAAGCACCACTACTACAGCAGGAACTAATGCTGGAGTTGGAACAGGAACTACAACATTACCGGTTCCAGCTAAGAAGAAAAATACCGGGTGGAGCGATGCTGCTAAAGATGCAACCATTGGTGGTGTTGGTGGTGCCGTTATTGGCGGTGTTATTGGTAAGGGTGGAAAAGGTGCGGTTATCGGTGGTGTACTTGGTGGTGTT
>JBBRPX010000178.1:0-7714 GCA_038227505.1 Chitinophagales bacterium | reverse complement strand
TTAAACCCACGATTGAGCATTGGCGATGCCATTGTTGAGCCCATGAGCGTACACTTTTCAAGCATGCACAAAAATGAACGAAAACAAAAAGCTATTCATTTATTGGAGCAGGTAAATATGGGGGCAGATTCTTTCAACAGGTATCCACATCAATTTAGTGGCGGGCAAAGGCAACGAATTTGTATTGCCCGAGCTTTGGCACTAGAGCCAAATTTTTTAATTTTTGATGAAAGTGTTTCTGCGTTGGATGTAAGTGTTCAGGCACAGGTATTGAATTTAATAAACGACTTAAAAGCCCAGTACAATTTTACTTCCATATTTATTTCACATGACCTTTCCGTAATTCATTATATAAGCGATCGTGTAATGGTAATGCATCAAGGTAAAATAATTGAAGAGAATACAGCAGACGAAATTTTTTATCATCCAAAAGAAAATTATACCAAAGAATTGCTAAATGCTGTATCAGGTATAGAATTTGTACTATCAAATTGAAGTTAAAATCATACCTTCGCCCACTTTAAGAAAATCATGCCGTAACATGATAAGTGCCTTTTAAATAAAATCGAAGGCTTATTCTCAGCAGAAATAAATTCTGCACGGCATGTAATAACATTTTAAAATTATATTACTGCATGAAATTATCTCAGTTCACTTTCGATCTTCCTTTAAACCTTATTGCTCAAAACCCCGCCAAGCGCAGAGAAGATAGTCGCATGATGGTGATAAACCGTAAAACGGGCAATATTGAAAACAGGCACTTTAACGACATTCAGGAGTACTTTGATGACAAAGATGTGTTTGTAGTAAATAACACCAAAGTTTTTCCGGCACGTATGTATGGTCGCAAAGAAAAAACAGGTGCAAAAATTGAAGTTTTTTTACTACGTGAATTGAACAGACCCAATAAATTGTGGGATGTTATTGTTGACCCGGCACGTAAAATAAGAGTTGGTAATAAATTATATTTTGGTGAAAATGATGAGTTAGTAGCAGAAGTAATTGACAATACCACCAGCCGTGGCAGAACTATTCGTTTTTTATGGGACGGAACAGACGAAGAATTTAGAACCATGCTTGATTTTATGGGAGAAACACCATTGCCTAAGTATATAAAGCGCAAACCAGAAGAAGAAGATAAAGAAAGATACCAAACTGTATATGCAAAGCATGAAGGTGCGGTTGCTGCGCCAACAGCAGGTTTACACTTTAGCAAAGAACTTATTAAAAGATTAGAAATTAAAGGTGTTCGTTTTGCAGAAGTTACACTTCACACAGGTTTAGGAACATTCAGACCAATTGAGGTAGAAGATTTGAGCAAACATAAAATGGATGCTGAATATTACAAGATAGATGAGACTGCTTGTGCTATCGTAAACAAAGCAATAGAAAAAAACCATAGAATTTGCAGTATAGGTACAACCACCATGCGTGCTATGGAAACTTCTTATACTGCCCAACACTTGCTTAAACCATCAGAAGGTTGGACTAATAATTTTATTCATCCACCATACAACTTTAATATTGCAGATTCTTTGGTTACCAATTTTCACCTTCCAAAAACCAGTTTATTAATTATGGCTTGTGCATTTGCTGGGTACGATTTAATGATGGAAGCTTACAAAAAAGCTATTAAAGACAAATACCGCTTCTTTAGTTATGGAGATGCGATGTTGATTATTTAATTAATTAATTATAAGTGTTTAAAAGCATTCCTTCGGGGATGCTTTTTTCGTTTTTGGGCAAAAAAAAGGGGCCGTGATGGAAATCGCAGCCCGTATTAATCCAATATCCTATGAAAAACCATACTTAAAACGCACACTGATATGTTATTATTGTGTAACGGGTAAAAAATAGTTTTTTTTCTACTTAATTGCTAACTTTCATCTATAAATAAATAGAATGCGAACTATACACGATTGGTTAAACGAATATGGTGAAAGCCATAAAAATGAAACGAACAAGCTAATTCACTGGATTTGCGTGCCGAGTATTGTTTTTTCAATTCTTGGATTGTTGTACGCAATAAAACTTCCGATATTTATATCCAACTATCAGCTAAATGTTGGGGTCGTTATCAGCGTGCTTGTATTAATCTATTACTTTTCTCTGTCGGCAAGTTTGGCTGTTGGAATGTTTTTGTATTTGGCGGTTTGTATGTTGATTGCTTATTTTATAGAGCGTATCGGAATGGTTCCCTTATGGCTGTTTTCAGTAATTGTATTTGTTTTGGCATGGATAGGTCAATTTTATGGGCATAAAATTGAAGGAAAGAAACCGTCTTTTTTAAAAGATATCCAGTTTCTAATGATTGGTCCAGCCTGGTTAATGAGTTTTATTTATGAGAAATTAGGGGTAGCATTATAATTGTAATCGTTACAGTTCAACGCCAAATTTTTCTCCGAGTTTTTTCAAATCTTCCACTACCATATTTCCTACCGGTATTCCAAAAGATCTTCTCTCTATTTCAATGGCAATTTCTGGTTCGCCAGGAATAATCACTTTTTCATTATCATTTATTGGAGCAGCATTTTTAAATGCCTGAATCCACCGGTCCATGTCTTTTTTAAAATCATCGGCAGGTCTAAAAGCATCAATGCGCATTGCTCCAAAAAAATGCCCAATCCCTTTACCGGGCATATTTGCAGGCATAGGTATATAAGCAGGAAATGGCGGCACCCACGGTCCATAATTTGCACCACTTAACACCCCTGAAAAAATATCAACGATGCTACCGAGCATATATCCTTTATGGCTGCTACCTTCTCTGTTGCCACCAAGTGGTAAAAGTGCACCACCATCTTTTAATTCGTTCGCATTTAAACTTTCGCCTCCTTCTTTTGTTTGTACCCAGCCCGTTGGTACAGGTTTATTTTTTCTTTGAAGTATTTCCAGTTTACCATTAGCAGCAGTAGTAGTAGCAAAATCAGCTACAAATGCAGCCTCTTTGCCTGCAGGTATAGCAACTGCAATTGGGTTTGTTCCCAACATTTTTTCTTTGCTAAAAGTAGGGGCAACTAAGGCAGATGCATTTGTCATAGAAATACCTATCATATCGTATGGTAAAGCCATCATTGCATGGTGACCGGCAATACCATAATGGTTGCTGTTCTGCACGCTCACCCAGCCTGTTCCAACATTTTTTGCTTTGTCAATAGCCACTTGCATTGCGAACGGTGCTACCACTAATCCAAGTCCAGCATCTCCATCTACAACTGCTGTTGAAGGTGTTTCGTGTATTACTTTTATTTGTGGTGTTGCATTTACACGCTGCGTTTCCCATAGTCGAACATAGCCACTTAAGCGTGCAACCCCGTGGCTGTCAACACCTCTCAAATCTGCACTTAACAGTGTTTCTGTTGCAGTATTTGCGTCAGTTTTTGAACAGCCGATTTTTAAAAAAATGCTTTTTGCAAAAGACGATAACTGTTCGTATGTAAAAAGTTGATCCATTTTGCGAAGTTAAGGCTTGGAATAAGACAGACCATGGATAATCGGCGCCAAATGTAGGACAATAGACGAAGGACAATGGACGATGTGCGACGGGTAATGTTTTATCTATCCGTACCAATATTCTTATAGCACTTGTCTTTAAAGAAGCCGGTTATGATTTTCTACCCACTTATAGTTAGTAAAAGATAAACTTGTTTAATAAATCAACTATGGCTATCGTTTGTGGTCAGTCGTCCTTCAAGGAAATTCATTATTTTGCACCCATGCAACAATACCTTTCGCTGCTTAAGCACATCATTGAAAACGGAACAGATAAAAGTGATCGCACGGGTACTGGAACCCGAAGCATTTTTGGGCATCAAATGCGCTTTAACCTTGCCGAAGGTTTTCCATTGGTCACAACAAAAAAAGTACACCTTAAAAGTATTATTCATGAATTGCTTTGGTTTTTACAGGGCGATACAAACATTAAATATCTTAAAGAACACAACGTAAAAATTTGGGATGAATGGGCAGATGAGAATGGCAATCTTGGTCCAGTGTACGGCAAGCAATGGAGATGCTGGGAAGGAGCAAATGGCGTAGAAGTAGACCAGGTAAAAGACGTAATTGATCAACTTAAAAACAACCCTGATAGTCGTCGTATAATTATTAGTGCCTGGAACGTAGGAGATTTGCCAAAAATGAAATTAATGCCTTGCCATTGTTTGTTTCAGTTTTACACCCGTGCGCCGGATGAAAATGGTAGAAGGAAATTGAGTTGCCAATTGTACCAACGTAGTGGAGATGTTTTTCTTGGAGTACCCTTCAACATTGCATCTTATGCATTATTGACTATGATGGTTGCTCAGGTTTGCGATATGGATCTCGGAGATTTTGTACATAGTTTTGGCGATGTTCATTTATACAAAAATCATTTTGAACAGGCAGATTTGCAATTACAAAGAACTGTGTTTCCTTTGCCACAAATGAAAATTAATCCGGAGGTAAAAGATATTTTTAGTTTTAAATATGATGATTTTGAACTGATAAATTATGAATGTCATCCTGCAATAAAAGCGCCGGTTGCTGTATAGAGACAAAAGACAAAAGACAAAAGACAAAAGACAAAAGATAAAAGACAAAAGACAAAAGACACAAGACACAAGATAAAAGACACAAGATTAAAGACACAAAAGACAAAAGACTAAGACAATGGAAGCGTATTCGGGTAAAGAAAATAAAAGAGATTATACCATTTCGTTAATAGTAGCAGCATCTGAAAACAATGCAATTGGAAAATCCAATGCTATGTTGTGGCACTTGCCTGAAGACCTAAAATTTTTTAAAAATACCACTTGGGGTATGCCTGTTATTATGGGTAGAAAAACCTTTGAGGCAGTTGGCAAACCATTGCCGGGCAGAACTAATATTATTGTAACAACAAACCCAAACTGGAAAGCTGAAAATACCATCTCTACAGTAAGTATACATGATGCAATAAAAGTTGCAAACGAAACGAGTGCCAAAGAAATTTTCATTACTGGCGGTGGAGAAATTTACAAACAAACATTACCAATTGCAGATAAAGTTTATCTAACAAGGGTACATACAGAAATAGATGGAGATGCTTTTTTCCCAGTAATGGACCCAAACGTATGGGAAGTGTTTTTTGAAAAAAATGTAAAAGCAGATGAAAAAAATAAATTTGATATGACGTTTCAAACGTGGGTGAGAAAATAATTCTTTCTATTATTAACTGATTCTTAAAGTCACTGCTATTGTATTCTCCCTTTCAACTCGCAAAAAAATATTTAAAATATTACATTACTGCCTCCAATGGCAAGGGCCATGGAGTGCATTCTCCTTTTGTTTTTCAGTTCATCAAAAATGTATTGAATGATACAAAAGAATATGAATGTTACAAGCCAATTGAAAAAGTGCGAAAAAATTTATTGGTTAATAATCAAGTTATAAAAGTAGAAGATTTTGGTGCAGGATCAACGGTTATTAAAACTAAAAGTAGAATCGTAAAAAGTATTGCTGCATCATCATTAAAGCCAAAAAAGTATAGCCAGTTATTATTCAGAATTGTACAATACTATAAAAAAGCCAACGTTTTAGAACTTGGTACTTCGTTTGGAACTACAACTGCATATCTGGCTTCTGGCAACAGTGTTGTTGTAACTACAATGGAGGGTTCACAAAATATAGCTGCAATTGCCAAAAATAATTTTTCGCAACTTGGGTTAAATAATATTGAAATAATAGAAGGTGATTTTAATAAGACGCTGCCGGTTTTTCTATCAACAAATAAAAATCTTGATTTTATTTTTTTAGATGGAAATCATCGCAAAGTGCCAACCCTAAAATACTTTGAAGAAATTCTTTTGAAAACAAATGAACAAACCATTTTTGTTTTTGATGATATTCACTGGAGTAAAGAAATGGAGGAGGCTTGGGAGTTGGTAAAGCATCATCACCAGGTTACGCTTACCATCGATCTGTTTTTTATAGGAATTGCATTATTAGGAAAAAATTTTAAAGAGAAACAACATTTTGCAATTCGTTTTTAAATTTGCATATCTTACGAACAATACATTTACTTATGACGATTGGAGTTTTAAAAGAACCTGGTAAAGAAACAAGAGCATCGCTACTACCTGAACATGTTGTGTTTTTAAAAAAGCAACAGGTTAATGTAATGATTGAAAGTAATGCAGGTGCAAATGCTTTTGCAACTGATGATCAATATGAAAATGCAGGCGCAACCGTAGGTTTAAGAAAAGATGTTTTACAAACAGCCGATATTATTTTATCAATAAGTGCGCTCAATAATGATGATATTGCTTTGTGCATTGGAAAAATTCTTTTTGGATTTTACCAGCCTTTATTTAATGCTCAGCAAATAAAAATATTGGCAGAAAAAAACTTTACCGTTTTTAGTATAGATATGTTGCCACGCACTACCCGTGCACAAAGTATGGATGTTTTGAGTAGCCAGGCAAATATTGCAGGTTATAAAGCAGTGTTGCTGGCGGCCAATTTATATCCAAAATATTTTCCAATGTTTATGACTGCCGCAGGAAGCATTCCTCCGGCAAAAATGTTGATATTGGGTGCAGGTGTAGCAGGTTTACAGGCTATTGCAACGGCAAAAAGATTAGGAGCAGTTGTTGAGGTTTTTGATACAAGACCGCAGGTAAAAGAAGAAGTAATGAGCCTAGGTGCAAAGTTTGTTGAGGTAGAAGGTGCAGCAGATGCGGCAAGCGCAGGTGGTTATGCAGTTGAGCAATCTGCAGAATTTATGGCTCGCCAAAAAGCAAGAATTGCAGAGAGTGTTGCTAAGAGTGATATTATTATTACAACTGCAGCAATACCAGGTAAAACTGCACCGGTTTTAATCACTGCAGAAATGATTGCGGGTATGAAAAACGGTTCTGTTATTATTGATTTAGCTGCATCTACAGGCGGCAATACTGCATTCACCAAAAACGACGAAACTGTTGTCGTTAATGGTGTTTCCATAGTTGGTAATTCAGCTTTAGCTGCAGATATGCCAAGCGATGCCAGTAAATTATATGGAAAAAATATTTTAAATTTCTTGCAACTCATCATAAATAAAGAAGGGCAAATAAATTTAAATTTTGATGATGATCTTGTAAAAGGTACATGCGTTGCACACGGTGGCGTGGTAACAAATGAGAGGGTGGCAGGGTTGTTATAGGTTGCGGGTTGATGGTGACGAGTGACAGGTTTGCAGGATTTTAATTCATAAAAAATTTTTTATAAATGGAACAAGTTTTTTCCTTTTTTAATGAAAATCAACAAATAATCTATATGGTTATTTTAATGATTTTTTTAGGTATTGAAGTTATTGGTCGTGTGCCCAGCGTACTTCATACGCCATTAATGAGTGGAGCCAATGCCATACATGGAGTTGTAATTATTGGTGCATTGATAGTAATGGGCGAGGCAGCTTCTGATAATTATGTAGCACTTACCTTAGGGTTTTTTGCTGTTGTTTTAGGAACATTAAATGTGGTGGGTGGTTTTGTAGTAACTGATCGAATGCTGGAAATGTTTAAGAAAAAGAAGTGAGTGAAAAAGCACTAGGTATTGGCAAGTGGAAATTGTAAATAAAGCATAAACTAAATTATATGATGTTACTTAAATAAAAGTTTCATCACTTACAAAAAAACATCAACAAATAATGTTTTCATCTATACTTAATATTATTTATTTAATTGCTTCGGTAACGTTCATCATTTGTTTAAAAATG
>JBBRPX010000177.1:0-7715 GCA_038227505.1 Chitinophagales bacterium | reverse complement strand
GCGTTAAGCATGCACGAAATGCGAACATATCACCTGGTTTCACTGCGGGTAAATTTAACGAAAGAAGAAGTGAGTGCATTAAGTGCCGAAATGACAAAGCAAATGTTTCAGGAAATGCACCTGGAAGAAATAAGACAAAGTGATACTGTGAGCCAAAAGCCTGTTGATACTGCCTTATATGCTCAAATTTTAACTGAGGTTAAAATTGCATTTCCTTTTGTTGATACACTTTCGAATGGTTTAATAATGCTACCAAATGCACAACAGTCAATAGATACAATTCCTCTGGTAGTTTATAAAACATTTAGGCAAATAAATAAAACACAAACAAACCAATTATATAATTTTTTGCGCACAAGGCTCGCAAAGGATACCGTTGTTTTGATAAAGAAATAGTTTTAATATCACTTGCAGATGATAACTTTAATTGCCCCAATAACACAGAATATGAAATAAACTATAAACACAGAGTTGCTTCAAAAATGTATCTTTTAAAAAGCGTTCTCTTCGGTCTGTATTTTTATTTTTTTTAAAAAACTATTAAATAAAGGTTGCTGTGTACCATAAATATCACAACTTTTTAACTGCGCTACCATAAGCTGCATAGCATTCTGAATGTACCTATCTGTTTTTCCATATTGCCAGATAGGGCTAAAGCATTCAATAAATAATTCTTCAAACGACAATTCTTTTATTACAACACGTATGATTTTGTTTTCATCGAATAAGGCTGATGGCAAATGGTTAAATAATCTAAACCGAAATAGGTCGGTTAAAGCATGTATGCTAAGCACGGCTGTTTCGGGGTCATTTATGCCGGGGCTTAAAGCCTTAATGGCAACTTCTGCAAGTTGGTGATAACCGTAGTATGCATTTATATCGATGGGTTGCCCGCGGTATAAATCTATTGCAATCATCAGTTCATTTATATCTTCTTTACTTAATTCCTTATCACTATAAACTACAAGTAGCGGACTGCCTTCCAATAAATAAGTGCCCGGCGTAGGAATGATTTGAATAAGTACGTGTTGCTTTTCAGCAAAATTTAAAAGACATGGTTTATTAAATCCCTGATAATAATCAGATGACGGCATGTGAATGGTTTGTGCCTGTGTTTCATCTGGAATAAAAACATTCACTATTTGTGGGCAACACTGGCGGTGGAGTGTATGTAAAGTTTTCTTATGTATGCGATTGATGATGGTGCCAAACTTAACAGACTGCGTTACATAATGCAAAAAATAAATAAAAAGAAATATATCTACAACTGTAAATAATAACAATAAATAAATGCTTAAAGCCGGTACATAAATGCCGGATGCTATATCTCGTATTGTACTCAATAAAAACAAAGAATAGACAATAGTGCCTATATAAAAACCCAAGATGATTTGCTGAAACTTATTGCCAATCATACTGTCCAGCATTCGGTTGCTCATTTGCGAGGCAGCCTGGTTTAGCATTATCATCACCATGGAGAAACTAAACACAGTCAATGAAATTATACCCCCGGAAATTGTTGTAAGAATAGATCGTGCTGTGCTTGCATCACGTAAACTTAACCAGCTTAACTGCGATTTAAGATGCTTACCAGTTTCTGAAAAATCCAGTTCAAGCATTAGGATAGAGAGGGACAAAAAACCAATAGATATTAATGCAGGATAAAACGCAATACTGTTTACTGTTTTGCTGTAATACTTACGTAGCCATTTGTAAAATCTTCTCATTCTAAATAATTCTATTCAAATAAATGTGCAGCCAGCTCTTTATCCTTTCCATAAACATCTTCTGTAAAATGCAATAACCCATCCAAATCTACCCATGAAGTAAAATAAGTTATAAAAACAGGAACAGCTTTGCCGAGTGTTACCCATTTCTCTTCGGAACTGCCCATAGCTGCTTTTATTTTTTGGTTGGTCCATTCCGGTTGATTGCGCAGCAAATAGACAGCTAAATCAAACGGACGCTGAACCCTGATACAACCATGACTGAAAGCCCGTTGCTGCCTGCTGAATAAATCACGGCTCGGCGTATCGTGAAAGTAAATATTGTAACTGTTGGGAAATATAAATTTTACATGACCTAAAGCATTGCTGTTACCGGGCTTTTGGCGAATGATTGGTAAGCCATTGCTATAACCGGTTACTTCCATATTTTTTCTGCTTAAATAACTGCTGCTTCGCTGCATGGCAGGATATATTTCGTTCTGCACAATGCTACGTGGTACATTCCAATAAGGGCTAAACACAACATATTTTAACTCGTCGCTAAAAATAACGGTTTGGTTGGCAGCCTTGCCCACCACTACACTCATTTCCAAAACTTCTTTACTATTTTCTACCACGTGAAGCCGGTACTCCGGAATATTAGCCAACAAAAAATTTGATGGCGCTTCAGGCATCCATCTCATTCTTTCCAAATTAATCAACATTTGTTTTATCCGTTCATCAACCGTAATATTTAATTGCTTTATTAAATCCTTACCAATAACAGCATCTGCTTTTAATCCAAAACTTGTTGCTGCTTTGTTTACAGCATTTTTTAAATCGTCGTTGTACAAATTTGTTGTGTCGCCATTAGGATAAAGCCCCACTAGCTGCATGCGTTTTTTTACTGCAATAACTAAATCATTTTTGCTGCCAGGTTTTACATTGGTTGATGTTGTTATTGTTTGCCACCCGCCCTTCTTTTGTATTTCATTATATTTATATAATTGCTGTTGAAGCAAATAATAAGGTCTATTCAATGATTGCCAATCTCCTTTTTCATTATTAAGAAAACTGTCTAATAGGGCAACAGGCTTTAGTTTGCGGCTTGGTATATGCCACTCTACTTTTTGCGGATCTACTTTACCACCATAAGCAAATTGCAGGTAATTGAAAAAATGTTTTGTAAATCGCAGTTCCGTTTCTGCAAGTTGTATTTTGTTAAGTATAAAAGTACTGTCGCTTAAAAGCGTATCTATAGTGTGGTGTAATTGTTCGTCATAAATACTGCTGTCACTTGCCTGCTTTATAAGCATTTCATGCGCACTCCAAAAACCTTGTGCCTGCGCATTAAGTCCATCTTCATTAAACCATGCAAAAGTATAATTACGTGAATTATAAAAACTGCGCATGTAGTTAGCCATGCTGTCGCCTTTTACTTCTTTTTTTAAAAAGTTTTCCAGAGCAAGGCTATCAAAGATTAGTTGTGAAAAAGCGTTAGCAGTGGTTATTGTGGTATCTCTCAATGTTATAATTTTCCCCTGCTTTGGAGAAGCTTCTTTACAAGACAAAAAGAAGAAAGTTATCGCTATTACTGGTAAAATAAATTTCATGAATGATTTTTAATTATGTGCAATAAATATGGGCGCATTTGTTTGCGTAATAATATAATTTGCAAGACTCTCTTTAAAAAATCTTGATAATAAACTTCTTCCGAAGGCACTCATTACAATAAGCGGATTAGATAATTGGTTGATATAGTTTGTAAGTTCATTTTTTGTTTCTCCTTTAATAATTTCAATTTTTGCGTTTGGGTAATGCAGGGGTAACCATTCTCTAATTAGGTCGTCATATTCCAAACCAATTATGTTAGAGGGTAAAACAGATACGAAGTGAACGGGCAAATTTTTATAACACTCAAAAAGATAAGCAAATAACCTGATGGCATATATACTCGATAATTTATCATCGTAAGCAAATACTAAGGTATCAGTGTCTTTGTAATCTTTATTAATCATCAATATCGGGCAGTGGGTATCTGCCAATAAAGTGTTCATAGAATAATTGATGGGTTCAGTGTCGGCATCGCAAACAATAAGGTCTGCAAATGCACTGTAATCAATTAGTGTATCTAAATGATTGGTATTAATTGTATGGAATTTATAAACAACATTTGAAGCGTTACAAGTAGCTGCAAATAATTCGATATTTGTATCTAAAGATCGTAGCTGTTCGTTGTCGTTTATAACCGCAGTATTAATTTTATCGTTTGACAAGAGGTAGCTATCATCTTTGTTTTTTTTGCTTTGGGCGAATATGCCAAAAAGGGTTGCCTCATTTTTCACTGCAAGTTTCACCGCAAAATTTAGGACTGTGGCAGGAACATCGTAATCGTTTATCAACACTAATATCTTTTTCATATCAACAAAATTTAAATAGTTACATAAGCCTGCATTTTTTAGGCATTTGCATTGTATTTATCAAATGCTTAAAAGTGAAAGAATCTGCAATACTGTAAAAAACGAAGTTCATGTAATATTTGTTGCAGCGGAAGAATTTGCATTGAGTACGCTAAATATTACCTTAGATTTTACAACATAAAATCTAAGGTAACGTAATTAATAAACCCGTTAAAAGCTGAAGTAAAACGTAAAACAAAACCGAAAGAAAACAACTTTAATCTTCCAAATAATCTTCTGGAACTTAAATTTTATAATCCCTTAGTACCCTTTAAAATTATTTTGGCACGGTATGGTAGCAATTGAAAAGTTTATTTCCCGGTTTTATATTAATGATTACGTAAGCGACCAAGCGAAGAATCAAGAGAACTTTTTAATTTATCTAACGCACTCTTTACAGATTCGTGAATGCTGTTGCCAAAAGCGGTTACGGCAACCGGCTGCATTCCTTCAAGTCGTGCTTCTATCATACAACGTTTATCATCGATGCCGTTTTTATGGCTGTTCTCATCGTTTAAATGTACTTCCACTCTGGTAATCTGCTCGTCAAATCTTTTAAGATTTTCAGCAACGGTATTTTGTATATAATCGGTTAGTCCTTCTGTACCAGCAATATTATTGTCAGAATTTATTTGTATTGTCATAAAGGTTAGTTTTTTAATTATAGTTTAGAAAATGAAAAGATTTTACTTTTTTTGATTGGTGAACATGCTACCTAATTGTTCAAACATATACACACAAAAATGATTCTATAGAAAACCGTGCATGTATTATTCTAAAATTTTTTTATGTGCCTAGGGAGAAGTTAAATACCACTTTTGAACCATCAGGTGCAATGGCCAATATTTGAATCATACCACTTTGAGCAGACAACAAAGCTATATCAATATCTTTAGGGTTGTTGATTGGTTTGCCATTTATAAAAGCAATAATAGTACCTGGAGGAATACCAGCCTGGTCAAAGAAACCATTTCTGTAAACCCTGGTAACCAATACACCGGCATTTAAATTAAAATGTTGTTTTACATCTGCAGTAAGCGGAGCAAAAGTGGCTCCGAGCCTGTTGTATATTTCCTGTAGCGCTCTATCGCTTACAACTTTAGGTTTTTCAGTTACTGCCATATCTTCATTTTGCAAAGTAGCAGACACAGTAGTGGTATCAGCTTTGCGCTGGTAGGTTAATTTGATTACATCACCGGGTTTGTGTCTCGCAATTCTTTCAGAAAACTCTGTTGAAGAATTAATTTGAATACCATCTATACTTTGGATGATATCTCCCTCTTTAAGACCTGCAGCTGCAGCCGCACTTTCATTTTGCACACCGGTTATATAAACACCTTTTACCAAGGCAGGATTAAGACCCAACTGCACCAGGTACTGATCTTCTGCAGCCGGCGCAGGGAAGGCCACACCTAACACACCTCGCTTAACGACCCCAAAGTTTTTTAAATCATCTAAAATCTTTTTTGCAAGGTTTATAGGTATTGCAAAAGAATAACCTGCATAGCTGCCGGTTTGCGAAGCTATGGCTGAATTAATCCCTATCAATTCACCGGCAGTGTTTACAAGTGCACCACCACTATTGCCGGGATTAATAGCTGCGTCGGTTTGAATAAATGATTCAACAGCCATATTGCCAACAGACGCCGCATTGTTTTGCATGCTGTTGCTGCTTGGGCGGTTTATAATGCCAATGCTCCTTGCTTTTGCACTTACAATACCTGCGGTTACAGTTGTATTAAGTGAAAGCGGAAACCCAACAGCTAATACCCATTCTCCTATCTGCACCAAATCAGAATTTCCCAGTTTTACAACTGGAAGATTTGTTGTCTCCACTTTTATAAGTGCTAAATCTGTGTTGGGATCACGGCCAACTAGCTTTGCAGAAAAGGTTCGTTTGTCAGGTAGTGTTACATCAATAGATGATGCTTTTTCAACCACATGATTATTTGTAGCTATAAATCCATCGGAACTTATAATAACCCCTGACCCTGATGCGCCATAATCTGGTGAGCCATTGAAATGAATTTTTATATGCACTACCGCAGGCATCACGATCTTTGACGCTGTTACAAAATTTACAGGACCACTTGAAGGAGTAATTACAGTAGTGTTTTCTGTCGAAAGGTTTTCACTTTCTCTTACGGGCGTTAAACTATCCATTCTACTCACAGCTTTATCTGCCTTTTGCTTATCAGCGCAGCCAATGGCTACGCCTTGTAGTATTATAAATAAAAATGGAAGTAACTTGGCGTGCAGCGTATTCACAGTTGAAAAATTTATTAATGAGAAAGGCACTTACTGATGATAAATAAACCCACGATAATAATCTTTTAGATTGGTTTCGTATTCCGTGGTTAGTTGTGTTGAGGCGTCGTATTCCGGACTATTTTTAACCTTATTTACTGAGGCATTTATGATAACTTCTGAAGCTTCCCAATTTATTTCTTTTATCAAATCAGTTGATATAGTTACCTTTTTGCCGGACAACCAATTTCCAGTGTCAACTACTAAATAATGTATTTTCCAGTTACTGTCATCTATTATAAAATCCTCTACATCTCCAATAATATCATCTAATGCATGAATATTATATCCTTGTACGTTTTTAGCACTTCTTAAATGAGGGTCGCCTTTTACTTCAGTTTTTATAGAATGCTTATTTTCATTTATTTCCTGCTCCAAAATCAGAGGGGGCATAGGCATCGCTATTCCTGTAGCATCCATACCACTACCCAAAACACCACCCCCCCAATAATTTGCCCAAGCGTAATGAGTATATAATTCCATTTCATGTTGCTTGGAAACAGGTTGTTCTGTATCTACATCCGGACTATTTTTAATTTGTTCTTTGGTTAAATTAACAGGAAAAATTTCATTTATCCAGTCACATTGCAAAAGTGCTTCAGGTGCAATGAGAACCTTGCGGTTCGAAAGCCAGTTACCTGTTTCTACAACGAGGTAACGTATCGTCCACGTTGCATCGTCAAAATAAAAGTCTGTTACTTTTCCAATTTCGCCATCGGTTGCACCCATCGCAAAACCGACTAAATATTTAATATTTCTTTTCATAATTTTATTTTTAAAACATGGGGACTAAAGAAGGCCAAATAGAATCTCTGCTTTTAAAAAATCCTTATTTTAAAGTATAATCTCTATAAAAGTAATTAACTAAGAAATAGAAAGAAAATCCATCAGTTTAAAAGATTGATAAATTGTGTAAGTAAAAAAGTTTTGACGAGCAAAGTCATAAAATCATGCCGAATCAAAAAATTATTAAGCATTAATACTTTAAATATTAAAGAAAAAAGAAAGGGGTTTTAAAATTCCACTCATGGGAATGTATATACACATACTAGGTTATTAATAATGCTTGTGCCTCTATTATTAAAAACATTTTTAGGAGTTAATTAAAAGGTTGTCAATTTTAGACCTCTGCAAGATTGCTTGCTTCTATAAAAATCTTTTTTACATCAGGCAGCTTTTCTCTTATATTTTTTTCCAGCCTTTGTACAGCTTTAGTTAAGTCTCCACTTATCAAATTATTTTT
>JBBRPX010000176.1:0-7810 GCA_038227505.1 Chitinophagales bacterium | reverse complement strand
TCTATATGTGTTGTTTCTGTATCAAAACTTATTTCGCTAAATTTATTTAGTTCTGCAATAAGATCTTTAATGTCATTATTGCTCTGCACGAGCTTATAATTATGCAGCGTATTATCTATGTTTTTATCCGCAACAAGCGGCAAATCTTCTTCTGTCTTTTCTTCATTATTTACTGTCGCAACAGGTGCCGCATTCCCAAACAAATCCATCTGCCCTGTTAGAGGAGTTGTTACTGCGGTCTGTCGTCTGTCGTCTGTCGTCGATGTAATTCTTGTTCCCAAAATTCTTTCCCCCATCGTTTTAAATTCCAGCTCCGTAAACACTTCCAACAACAATTCTTTGTTCATTGGGTCGAGCTTAAAATTTTCTTCATGGAAAACAACAGGAACATCCAATATAATTGTTGCCAGTTGCTTACTCATAATGGCATTCTCTTTTCCATTGCGAATTTTCTCGCCCAAGGAACCCTTTATATTATCTGCATTGGCTAAAATATTTTCGATACTGTCATATTCCTTCAACAGTTTTGCCGCAGTTTTTTCTCCCACACCGGCAATACCCGGAATATTATCAACCGCATCGCCCATTAATCCTAAAATATCAATTACCTGGTCTACTCTTTCAATCCCCCACTTTTCACACACTTCTTTTGGACCCATTATTTCTACGCTGCCACCCTGGTAACCGGGTTTGTATATTTTTATTTTGTCTGAAACCAATTGTCCATAATCTTTATCTGGCGTTACCATAAAAACTTCGTAGCCTGCTTTCTCTGCCTGCTTTGCTAAGGCACCAATAATATCATCTGCTTCATACCCATCTAATTCAATACATGGTATATTAAAGCCTTTAATAATTCGCTTAATATCCGGCACAGCCGATAATATATCTTCCGGCGTTTCCTGCCGGTTGGCTTTATAATCTGCAAAGCTGGTGTGGCGTTCCGTAGGTGCATGTGTATCAAAACATACCGCTATATGTGTAGGTTTTTGGTTGTTGATAAGCTCTGCGAGGGTATTGGTAAAACCAAATTGCGCATTGGTATTTCGGCCTTTACTCGTAATACGTGGGCTCCGCACAAGTGAGTAATAAGCACGGAACACAAGTGCCATAGCATCTAGTAAAAAGAGTTTTTTTTCTGACAAGGGAATAATTGATTAGTGATTAGGGAGTTAAAATTACGAATTACAAATTACGAATTACGGGCTTTTAGACTGGTTTGTATTTTCCCTGTTATTTTACAGATTTCGGTGCAGTCACCTAGCAAACTTTGGGCGAGTTCTTCGGTTAAATAATTTGTGGCTTGCAATAACTTTAACCAATATAAAGTTTCTCTTGCTTCCTTATAGGAAATAGATAGTTTATGTAAAAAATCTGCGGGTGATTGGGCTCCAATCGCTTCTTCTACATTTGCGCCAATAGATTTGCCGCTTCTCAGCATTTGTTTAGATAAGACAAACTCCTGTTTTTCACTTCTTAAATATTTATACGCATTAACTATCCGAATGGCAAAGGCAAAACTTTTATCCTGTATAACATTATCCGTTTTCACCGATTCAATTTAATGCGTAATTACTGCTGCAATAGTATTTATAAAGTTCGCAATTACGTAAGCTCCCCGTAATTCGTAATTTGTAATTCGTAATTGCTTTTTAAAACTTCGTCTCCAACAGCAATGGCAACATCGCTCTCCACGTAGGCCAGTCATGCGTCCACTCAGGTCCCCAAATAGATGCGTCGTGGTCAATACCTTTAGCATATAATATTTCAGAAATTTTTGAAGTGCCCGATGGGTCTTCATAAGCGCCGCTACCGGTAAGAATATGTATGTGTTTGCTTTTGCGGATATTGTTTAAATACCATTCGTCTGTAAGGTTAGGTATATAATGTAATGGAGAATTTAAATAGACCTGCTCATCCCAATAACCATCAGTATATTCTGTAAGATCGTACACACCGCTCATGGCAATTACACCATCGATTAAATCAGGTCGCTTTAAAAATAAATTTAAACTGTGCAACCCACCGAACGAAGCACCTGCAACAATAATGGGTGTTTCCATAGAAGTATTAGTTTTTATAAATGGAATTACTTCATGAAAAATATAATTGTTGAACTGGTTTTGGCGAATAGCTTTGTGTGGTCCTTCCATTTCTTTATTGAGCCAGCTTTCATTGTTGATGCTGTTTACAGAAAAAATTCTAAGCTTGCCACTGTTTATAAATGGGGCCAGCGTATCTATCAGTTGAAACCGCTCATACTCCAAATAATCTGCAGCCGCGGTTGGTACCAATAAAAGGGCAAAACCATAATCACCGTAGGCAACAATGGGCATTTCTTTTTGAAGTGCGGGGCTAAACCAACTGGCTAGTTCTTTTTTCATAAGTTATTAATTATTAATAAATTGAGTAAATAATTGGTTTATTTAGGTTAAGAATTAACTACTGCTCAGGTACGGCTGACACACGGCTGATGCACGGCTGAGGTATAGGTGAGGCCAGGCTGAGTTATTAATTTTCCTTTTCCACAAAACATATTACGGGTAATGTAAATAATTTAGCAACACAATTTTACAACTTGCTTTTGTGTAAATATAGAAACAATACCGGTGCTGTATTATTATATGACTGTGTATGCTATTCCAATACGCCTTCTGTAATTTCTGTCCACAATTCTCTGTAGCAACGGGCGGCATCGCCACTGCGGGCAAATTCTTCAATGGGCTGTTTGTGTATGCCCATTTTTTCTACGTCAGACAAATAGGGAATATAATTACCGAAAAAGCGTTTGTCTTTAAACAGCAGTTCCATTATTTCGTGGTGCATATTTTTACGCAAATCCGTCATAGTAAAAAAGCACATCAGCTTTGCGGGATCTATTTCCTTTTCCTTAAAATAATCTTTTACCATGTTATAAGTGCGAACGCTGAGAGTTGTTGGTATAACAGGCATTAACACAATATCTGCAGCGCTGAAAATATTTTCGCTAAGGGCGCTAAAGCCCGGCGGACAATCAATAAAAACGAAATCATATTCACCGTTAAACTGTTTTAATACGCTCTTCAGCCTGTTCTTATTACCCCGCATTTCATCAAGCATAATATCAAAACTTTTGGCTGAATTGTCTGCGGGAATAATGTCTAAATTTTCATAACCGGTTTCCATTAATACCGCATTCAGGTCTGCATCTTTACTTATGAGTTTTTTTATACCGGGGTGTGTTTTAGGCTTCGCCTGAAAATAGAATGAAGTTGCACCCTGAGGGTCAATATCCCACAACAAAGTTTTGTAGCCTTCTTTTGCTGCCAGGTATGAAAAATTTACACAGCTGGCTGTTTTGCCCACACCCCCTTTTAAATTATACAATGCTATCACTATCATAAAAAATGTTTTACTGAATATGTACAGATTTGAAAGTTAATACATAATTAGAAAAATAAATAACGTCCTATCAAAAAAATAAAAATTATCAGTACTTCAACAATGTTTTTTATGCTTACAAATGTTACCTTATAACTCAAATAAAAAAGCAGTCCATATTGATTGAATTGCTTTTGAAGTAAAAAGAAAATATGAGACTACACAACCATTTTATTCATCATTTTTAATCTATCCATATAGATTTTGTGTTTACAAATTCCTTAATTCCGTAGTCAGAAAGTTCTCTCCCATACCCACTGTTTTTAATACCGCCAAAAGGCATGCGTGGGTCAGATGCAACAAGTTTGTTTACAAAACTGTTTCCAGCTTCCAATTGCAACGCTACTTTTTCGCCCCGCTCTTTGTTTCCGGTAATTACACCTGAGCCCAAGCCAAATTGCGAATGGTTGGCAAGTTCAATTGCTTCCTTTTCATCTTTTGCTCTAATAACCGAAGCTACCGGGCCAAAAAGTTCCTCGTCAAAACCCACCATGCCCGGCTGTAGATCGGCTAAAATGGTTGCAGGATAATAAGAACCGTCGCCTTCGGGTATTTCACCACCTATAATTAATCTGCCACCTTGCTTGATTGTTTTTTTCACCTGTTTATGTAGTTCTTCCCGTAAATCAACCCTTGCCATTGGACCATAATAAGTAGCTGCATCCATTGGGTCGCCCATTTTTGCAGCCTTCATTTTTGTTGTAAATGCTTCCAAAAAAGCATCGTACACCGCATCTAACACCACAAACCGTTTTGCAGCAATGCATGTTTGTCCGTTGTTTTGCAACCTACCCAATGTAGCCATTTCCGCAGCCATGTCTATATCGGCATCATCTAAAATTATATAGGCATCACTACCGCCCAATTCCATCACTGTTTTTTTAAGGTTTTGTCCCGCAACAGATGCAACTGCACGGCCTGTAGGGTCGCTGCCTGTAAGAGTGATGGCAACAATATTTTTATCTTCAATAATATCTTTTATACCATCTGATGCTATATTCAAATTGGTAAAAACGCCTTCAGGGAAACCTGCTTTTACAAAAGCATCTTCCAACGCAAATGCACAACCCTGCACATTTGATGCATGTTTTAAAACGCCCGTATTGCCCGCCATTACTGCCGGTGCAGCAAAACGTATTACCTGATAAAAAGGAAAATTCCAAGGCATTACTGCTAGCACTACTCCTAGTGGTTGAAATGTAACATAGCTTTTTGAAGCCTCAGTTCTTACAGTTTCATTCGCTAAAAGCGCCTCCGCTTTCTCCCCATAATAATTACAAACGAGTGCACATTTTTCTACTTCTTTTATTGCCTGTGCAAAGGTTTTGCCCATTTCGGCTGTCATTAGTTGGGCATATTCGGCCTTATTATTTTCTAAAATTTCTGCAAGCTTGTGCATGTAAACAGCACGCTCTTTAAAAGTAGTTTTTTTCCATTGCTGAAAAGCTTTCTCGGCAGTTTCAATTGTTGCTTTTGCTGTGTCAGCGTTGATGCGTTTATATTCGGCTATTTGTTTTCCGGTTGTTGGGTTGATGGAGATGGCGGTTGACATGGGATTATTTTGTTGTGGTTGTAATTTTTAAAAATGTGATGGAATTGATAGTTAAATGCAAACAAAAAGTTTACCAATATTATTGGGTAAAATCCGTCTGATGCTTAATAATATTAATCAGTATTGTTGATAGCTGCACAGAAATCTGAGCGCAGAACCGGCGCATCATTTCTGCGCTGTAGGGGGCTAGTGGAGTAAGTTATAATAAACTAGGCTTTAGTTGACTTGAAAGCAGAAGCCCCACTAAAAATGATGCGTACACTTAGTGGGCCTGCTTTTGTTTTTTTGTTCAAGCATATGGGCAATATCGAATGATAAGGTTAGCATTAGTGTTGGTGCGCCTCGCAGTTTACCTACTCCGCACACCAACTTTTAATTTCGCTTAAACAAGGTAAACAGTTACTTTATAATACACAAATTTACGACTAATGCCAAAAAGGACGAGCTCTTAAAATTTAGTTTTAATTAGCAATATGATAGCTCAAATTATCTAGAGAAATAATAAATTCATTTGGATGAGTATTATAACCAATAGTATAGCTGGTGGGGTAATAGCCGGCTCTTTGAAAAAATTTAGGTTGCCTAACAGCAGTTGAAATGCCACTCGTGCCAACAATTGATTCTAAATATCTTTCAGTAAACATTGGTTCATAAAATGATACGTGACCACTATAAGATCCAATAATTAAAGTTTTTGTAAATGTACCACCTGGTTGAAATTCACTTGACAATACATCCACCCAATGTGCGCCCATATTAGGCACTAAGCCAGGGGTTTGAACATAAAGAAATGGCATATAATCCGGTGATAGTGTAGCATCAAATGTGGGGGGTGCTAAAAATGGAATAGAGGCTTGTACCTCTTTGGATATCATATAAAAATGTGCGTCAAAATGTGGTACGTTATAAATGCCAGCAGGTTCATGACCGTGAGGGTTCCAACCTAATTCGATATGATCGAAAGGAATTAAACTGGCTTGCCTTGGTAGTTCAAATACATATACTTCTTCCTCTGCTCCTTGGTGCAGCATTGCTTCAGCCGATAAATTAAGGCCTATAGCAATAGGAGTACCGCTAGTATTAAGTTTAGCCCATGCCCTGCCCACTCCATTTCCTAATGATATTGCAGGCCCGTAAAATGTTTGGGTTCCTCTTGCACTATTATTCGAAAGAGCATAGGCCGTTATGGCGGGTGAAGGTGTTTCAGCAATTTCTTTTTTGCAACTGATGAACAATGCAGCACAGGCACATAAAAGAATAATAGGAATCAATAATTTTTTCATGATAAGTATTTTATAATTTAATAAAAAAAACTGTGTTTGTTAAAAATAGAAGCTGTAAAACTATCGTAGCAGCGCAGCCTGTCAAACGCAGAGCTGCGTTGCTTTTTAATAGGAAAATTATTGTTTTGCCTGGCTGCCCTTGTCCTTATCTGCTATTTTTTGAAGCGCCGTAAGGGAACTGTTCAAAAACGGATATTTCTCCAGTGCCATTAAATAATACTTCCGGGAATTTTCTATATCGCCGGTGTTCATGTAAAACTCACCCATAGAATCATAAGGGTTTGCACCATCAGGATATAAAGCAATGTATTTTTCTAAATTCATTTTTGCCATTTCATTGTCTTTTTTATCCAGCATGTAGTAATAGGCAATGGTATTATACATGGCCGGCTGTTTTGGAAATTTGGCTATGTACTCCTGTGCTGCCGCAAAGCGCTCGTTGGGTGTAGCACGGGTTTGAACATAACGGTCGGCAATCATATCTCCGTCAGGAAACATGCTGTGCAGTTTCTCCCATATCGCTCTGTTTTGCTCCTGCGTATTTTTTTCATTGACAAGAGTGACAAATAGCTTTTCTCCTGCTGTTTTATTTGCTGCACTTTTTAATGCCCTTTCCGTGTACATTTTTTTTGCCTCACCACGGGAAAGATTGCTCATAAAAACAAGCGCAACCGTAAAATTTGGGTCAAGTTTTGATGCGGCAGAAAAATCAGTAAAAGCCTGTTAATTTTCTGCATTCATCATGTGTGAAGCACCACTTAACGCCAGTTCTTTTGCCTGTTTTGATTTGGTGGTCCAGGTCATTTTTTTGTTTTGTGAAAATCCATGCATAGAAAGAAAGAGCATAATAAGCATAGTACATATGCTGCCTGTAATTTGTTTCATAATAAAAAGTTTACAAAATGAATAAAATAAAGAGCGGAGGAAGCCGGTTTTTTTACAGGAAAAATTTTAAATGGATATAAATATACTTTAATTTTATTATATATTAAAATAAGTATTTTTTCCTTAGAAGCTATTTTCTCTTGGGTGAATGTCACCACGAACCATTCATTCCAATTTCATTAATACCAAATTAACCTTGAATTTTATCAATTCTAATTTCCCCACTAGCGCAGAAATGATGCGAAGGCCTTTGTAGGGTGGCTTTCTGTGCGGCCGTCATAATGTTGTTTGTTAAAAACGAAATTAAATTATCATCCGGTCAGAAAGTATAACCTCCTGTAAGCCTCTGCTACCGTAAAAATGAGGCTAAGGCCTTTGTGCGGCGGCTTTCTGTGCGGCCGTCAAAATGTTGTTTGTTAAAAACTAAATTACATTATCATCCGGTCAAAAAGTATAACCTCCTGCAAGCGTCTGATATGTTACAATGTTTAACACTGCAATAAATTCAATCTTTTCCACTACCGCAGAAATGATGCGAAGGCCTTTTTGCGGCGGCTTTCTGTGCGGGGTCATAATATTGTTTGTAAAAAACAAAATTAAATTATCATACGGTCAAAAAGTATAACTTCCTGCAAGCTTCTGCTATGTTACAATGTTTAATACTTTTATA